>DATMSC010000498.1:0-3598 GCA_035565595.1 Longimicrobiales bacterium
CGTCACGCCCCGTCGTGAGATTCCGAATCCGGAACGGGAGCGAATACTCCCTGAGCTCATCGACGTCGATCCCTGCGGCATGGAGCGCCGCCATCGCGTCAGGCCCGGCCGCCGAGCGTTCTCCGTCCGTGCGCGCCGCGATCGAAGCGAGCACCGCGTCCGTGGGATTGCCGGTGTCGATCCGGAACTCGCGTCCCGGTCCGAACGGGTGATCCAGCCACTCCACTTCGTAACGACCGAAGAAGCCCGCGAGGTTCGTGGCGCCGCTGTGCAGCCATCGTACGATCCGCGTGTTGACCGAAGCGGCGGTGATCGTGTCGCCCGCCGGCGTGAGCGCTAGGTGATTGCGGAGGCTGCCGGACGCCTCACCGAGCACGTCGATCATGAAGCCGGGGTAGTCGCGGCTGCTGACCAGTTCCCCGGGGGTCGTGCGTCCGGATACGAGCTGTGAGGTCGCCAGGATCGGCCCCGACCCGTCCCGGACGAGAACCATGGTCACGCCTCGGAACACTCCTGTCCGGATCGTCTCGATGATTCCGTCCTCCGTATCCGTGTCGGTAAGTACCTGCGTCGCGCCCTGGAACGCCATCTGGGTCGGCCCCGAGATCTGCTGCTCGCGTATCACCCGCCGCGTGACCAGCTCCGTCCCGGGATCGTAGACGTTCCGGATGGTGAAGAGCCTCGCCACTGTCGCGTAGCCCAGGTCTTCGAGACCGCGCGTCCTGTGCACCTCGACGACCTCGACCGAGTCGGCGAAAAGCGCCGTGTACTGGCCGCCCGGCACGTCATCGGCCAGCGTGAGCTGGATCGGCGGGAGGACCCGGTCACCGGGGAGGAGGAACGACGCTGTGGGCGCCGAATATCCCGCCGACCGCGAAAGCGGCACATAGACCCGCACGGCGGAGCCGCCGGGCGTGTTCTTGAGCGCGCTCATGATCGGTGGTGCGAACTCGAATTCCTCGACCCGGCAATCCGCTGAAACGCAGACGTAGTGGCCGCTGCCAGCCGGCACCTCCTGGATCGTGGTCCCCGTGAGCACGTGAAACTTCGCGCCCTGCGTCTCGGTCACCAGCGAATAGAGGAGATGGATCCCCGGCTGCACCGTCAGGTCCTGCACCCTCCCGACGCTCGGGTCCAGCGTCGCGTACGGCAACCACCCGATGTTGCGCCACTTGGATGTCTGGTCGCCGGCCGGCACCCGGTTCGGGAAGCACGTGCCGTCGGCAGTGAACGTGACGCCGTCGTCGCACGACTTGAACAGGTGAACCGCCGTGAGATTGTTCGTGATCCGCGCGGTCAGCGAGTCGAGCAGCCATGGATTGAGCAGCCGCATGTTGCCGAGCAGCGTCCCTGGCGGCGCCTCGGCGAGGCGTTGCACGACGTCCTCGATGAACGGGTCGCGGTACCCGCCCATGTCGTCCCACATGAGCGTGACACTCGCTTCACGAACGGACCCGACGGAGGTGGCGACCGACGACGGCCGATCCGCATTGCCGACAGCAAAGAGCTGCGGCGGCGGTGCCTGCTCGGGGCCGAAGTGGAAGTTCATGTAGAAATCGATGACGTTGTCGATCTGCGCCTCGAGCGCTGCGGAATCGGCTTCCCAGACGAATGCGATCACGAACGAGGTGGTGTCGCCGGAAGCGAGAGAGACCGGCCCGACACCGAAGTGGGGAAACACGCCGCCCATGTTGAGGAAGCCGCCGGGTAGGGTGTCGGACCACGGTTCCGCGCATCCGTTGGGCCCGAAGCCCTGGCAGCTTATCGCACGCACATCATCCGGAACACCGTCGTCATTGTAATCCCAGTCGCCGGGCACCCACACGTTGAAATCGCCGCGATTCGGCCAGTCGTGGGGGTACACGGTGCTGAAATAATCGACATCGGTGAAATCGGAGCGGGACCGACCATCGAGCCAGTCATCGATCCTTCCCGCGAGCAACCCGAAGTGAGCCCGTTCGGACCGCAGGTGCGCCCCGGCGTGGCAGGTCGAGAAGGCGCACGCGTTCATCCGGTTGAGCGTCAGGGTGTCATCGGCCTCCGGATGCAGGGGATTGAAGAAAGGGCTCTCCGGATCGGTCAACCACTTGTTGCGGGTGTCGCCGAGTGGGGACCGCAGGAAGATGATCGCCAGGCCGCCGGCATCGAATCCGGTTGCGAACTCGGAAGCGCAGGCCACGGCGCTCCCGCGGTACGGCGAATCCTTCGCATTGTTGAACACACCCTGTATGCCGCACTTGTTCATGAGCGCGGCGTTGCGCGTGGGATCCAGGTAGAACGACGACTCCTGATCGCTGAACCCGGTAACGGAATTCCCGGGGAAGACCTTGATCGGACTCACACCCATGTAGAGCGAGTCGTAGTCGACGCCGGTCGAGGGATCCACACCGTCGCCATAGAGGCGGTACGACTCGTTGGCGATGGTAGCGCGCCAGAAATACGCGTTGTTGAGCGTTGGCAGGTGGTGGTAATAGGCCTGGAAATGGATGGTCAGGCCGAGCGGCCACCCCGTGAGCGTCGGCTCGCCGGTGCCGCCGGGGAGCACGGCGCCGTACTGCTGGCGCAGGTCGACTGTCCAATCCGAGAATTCGCCATAGACCTGATCATCCCCGAGAAAGCGCGGCTCCCGGAGCTCTTCGGGAACGCGCCAGAAAGCGAACGGGTCGTCGGCGCCGGGACCGAGCGCATAGGCGAGGAAGGACTCCTCACGGATCAGGCGCCCCCCGGCGAATCCCCCTGCCGGCCAGCTCTCGGGGCAGCCCAGGAGCGGAAGCATCTGGCGATTGGGCTCGACATACCCGGCCTGCAACCCGCGGCTGTCGCGGCAACTGCCGTCGGCAGTGGTCAGCACGCCCACGTTCAGCAGGCTCAACCCCGAGCGGTCGCTGGGCATGAGCTTGCGCACCCGGGGTTCGCCCGAAGTGCGGTTTACGGTCCACCCGCCTCCGCGCAGCGCCGACCGGTTGATCTGCGGCGGCAGATCCGTGGGACCGGCCGCGACGTAGAAGCTGATCTCGTCGAACAGGAAGATCTGACCACCGAGGCGAGTCCGGGAGCCGTTCGCGTCAGTGAAACCGCACCCGAGGTCGAACGGGGCGGCGATCCCCATGTTCGAAAAACACATCCCGATGTCGCCCGTCCCGCGTATCCCCGTCATGGCGAGGTCGCCGAGCGCGAAGAGATCGAAGGCGCTCGGCCGGCTCTGCCGGGTGTTCGGGAGGGTCGGCCATGCACTCTGCGCGAGCGCGTCACCGGCAGGCACCACGAGAGCCGCCGCCGCGCACGCGAACACAATGGCCAACCTGGCCATGACGCCGAGCCTGGCACGGGCGATCATATGGGCATCTTCATCGGCTGCAGCATAGACCCGTGTCCGCCGCTCTCAGAAGGCAATGCGAAGGCCGGCATCGATGCGCCTCCGCTCGCCCTGGAAATCCGGGCGGTCGAAAAAGGTGGTCGTGACCTGAGTGCTGGACAGGACGTTGCCGTGCAGGCGGTGGCGCTGGTCGACTGCGCCGGCATCGCAACTGCCGGTCGTGACGAATACCTGGATGCAGTTGATCCGGTCGAAAACGTTGAAGACGTCGGCGTAGACGTC
>DATMSC010000499.1:0-1957 GCA_035565595.1 Longimicrobiales bacterium
CACAACGGGTACGATTCAGACCGCAGCAGCTCGACAGTGTTCTTCCAGATCGGATCATCGGCGTCGCAGAATCCGTAGAACGGGAGGAGCTGCAGACTACCGGCGGGGTCATCGTAGATAGCCGACTCGCCCGCCAGGTCGCTCGAGAACGCGAGGACGTGCAGGCCATCGATCTCCGCGGTCGCCTCCCGCCACAGCGCTGCCGTGACTTCGTCCGCCGCTCCGTCGAGCGCCGGCCGCTCTCCGTCTCGCCCCTTCCATACGACATCGAGCGCCCGGCTGAACCTGGCCACAAGGACATTGTCATAGGTGACGTACCGGTGGCTCGGCACATCACCTGAGGGAGCGAGGTCGGTAGCACACAGGAAGATCTCCGGATGGAGGTCCGCAAGGACCTGGTGCTGGGTCTCGGACAGTACCTGCTGCACGACGGGTTCATCGAGTATCCCGGCGTCCCCGCCATCCGCGATGAACCGCTCGAGCGCGATCCCGTACGCGCACGTCCCGTCGAGCATGTAGCCGTGACCCAGCACGGCGCCGTCGAGATACTTCGACTCGGCGCCGGCAAGGATCGAATAGCGGTCGAAGATCTGGAGTAATACCTCCCGCGCAGTCAGCGGATCGACGAGGGTGAGCGCCGGGTGAGACCACAGCAACGCCCTCCGCTCGCCGAAGGTGGCCGCCCCACCATCGAACAGGGTGGATCGCGACGACACCGGGTAGAGCCGATCGTCGTCGACGGTCCTGCCGATCGCGAAGAAGAAGTTGAAGATCAGGTTGCGATTGAGGATGCGGCCCAGCGCGCCATCCCTGACTCTGCGCGCCATGCGCGCAAGCGCCAGTCGGGCGTCGCGGACGAGCCCGGCAGCTCCATGGCGCGCCAGATGCTTGGCGGCTGCCAGCGCCCCGTCGCGTTCCGGTCCCACACCAAAATAGAACGCGACGCCCCCGCGGCCACGCGCCGGCACGGCGACACTGCAACGTATCGCGAAGGTAATCGGCTCACCGTTTGCAGCCGCGACATCCTCGTCCGGTTCAGGGCTTCGGGCCAACCCGGTGCCGACCACCACCTCGACTTCCGGCGAACCCTCGCCTGTGACGGCGAGCGCTGCGCCGGCGCCGTCCGCCTGTTCCAGCACGACGGCGGGGTCACTGACCGGTCGCCACAATCGGTTGCGACCTGCCATCGATCGTGTGGTCGAGACAGTGCGCAGTGACCACGTCCACACTCCTTCGAGCGCGACCTCGACCTGGCGCGCCTCACTCCCGGCGTTCTCCAGCTCGAAGCGGTACACGGCACCTGCGGCGCTCGACTCCGGCCCACCCGGCGCGCAGATCGTGCCGGTCACCCTGAGGCCATCGGCCACCGTGCTCCTGAATCGCGGTATCCAGTGGTCGAGCGTCTCCCAGGCTGGATCTTCCAGGGCCACCTCTTCCCCGCCCACGCGGAACCGGGGACAAAGGAGTGGCTCACCCTGGCCGGGCCGTCGGGAACCAGCCCACTCGAGCAGTCCGTTCTGCCCGCGATGAAGCACGTTCAGACGGTCGATCGACCCGTCTGAGGGATTGATGCAGGGGATGGAAAGGTAGTGATTGCCGGTGACTTCCCAGTCGAGGACGTCGCGTGGCGTGGCGTCAGGCAAGGTGGGCGCGTTCTCCGTCACGAGGACCGGCACTTCCGGAAGGCGGAAAGATGGCCCGCCCCCGGGTCAGCGGACAAGGCCGCAGCGGCAAGCCTCGTTTCCCGTTCGCACGGAAGCAACCCGGGCCCCACACATGCCGCGTTGCGGGTGAGCTTCAATCGGCACCGTTTGCGCCGCCGGCTGCCGCCCCGAGCAGTTCCCTGGCATGCGCGAGGCTCGCCCGACTCTCGTGGTCCCCGCTGAGCATACGGGCGAGTTCTGCCACGCGGTCATCAGGCGAGAGCGTGACCACGCGCGTCGCAACCACACCATCG
>DATMSC010000500.1:0-3973 GCA_035565595.1 Longimicrobiales bacterium
GGCAGCGGTTCTTCGCCGCGAACCTTTACTTCTGCGGCAACTTCGGCCTCTGCGACGATGAGGAGATCGAAGACGTCGAGGAGCCTCACTGGTTTGCGCCCGTGGAAGCTGAGCTCCTCGTCGCCCCGGTATTGCCTCCCCGCGTGCTGATTCCGCGCGACGAGCTACGGCGGATGTGGATCGAGAGGCGGGTGTTCAGCTACTGGCTGTTCGCCGGGGCGGACGGTGCGGCGGGGCCGACCGGTTCCGAATACGACTACATTCGTGCGTCGGGAGAAGGCGCGGTCACCCGCTACTGGCGGCTCGGCGAGATCGCGGCGCGCGCCCGCCTGGGCGCGATAGGGAGCGGGGGCGTGCTCCCCCCGCAGGTGCGCTTTTTCAGCGGGGGGCTGCAGACCGTGCGCGGGGCCGACCAGAACATGGTCGGCCCGCTGCTCCTCGTTGCGTCGCCCGCCGAAGCCATGGCGCTGGGCTGCGCGCTCGAGCCGCTCGGCTGCCCGCCGGGGACCGAAGTCGACGAGAACGATGTCGACGCGCGCCCGACGGGCGGCGACGCGGTGGTCGAAGCCAACGTCGAGGCGAGGATCTGGGCCGGGCGCCGTGTACAGCTCGCCGCGTTCCTGGATTACGGGCTCATCGCACGCTGGCGAGACGGCGACGGTTCGCCCGCATTCGCGCTCCCCGGGAGCGGCGGTCTCTTCTCCCCCGGCATAGGCGTGCGGGCGCTCACCCCGCTCGGCCCCATACGCGTCGACGTCGCGCTGGACACGCGCCCGGCACGACTCTTCCCGCTCTTCACGGAAGACCCGGATACCGGGGACATCATTTTTCTCGGCAATGTGCTCTACGATCCCCACGGGGACGGCGGCGGTTCCGGCGAGTTCTTCCGTCGGCTGCGACTGCACGTCGGGATGGGCCAGCCGTTCTGAGGTGCGCAGGCCCGGCCGAACGCCGTGCATCCCTCACAGCCGCCGGAACTCGACCGCCGGATCAAAGCTGGCTGCGCGCCGGGCCGGGAAGTAGCTCGCCACGACCGTCGCAGTGAGGAGGATGAGCGCCGTCAGGAGCACGTTCATCGCGTCGCCGCTGGAAACGCTGAAGAGGAGCGGATCGAGGAACCTCGCGAGGCAGAGCGCGGTGAGCATCCCGGCAACCAGCCCCGCCAGCGCGACGCGGAGTCCCTGCCAGGTGACCATCCCCACGACCTGCTCCAGCCTGGCGCCGAGCGCCATGCGCACGGCGATCTCGCGCGACCGCTGCGATACCGAGTAGCGGACGAGCCCATAGAAACGGGGCTGCGCCGCGACCTCCGGTTCACCGAGATCGTCGTTTTCGCCCTCGCGGTCGGGATCGGAGTCAATACCGCAGTCTTCAGCCTCGTAACCTCCCTCTCCTCGTGGAAGGTTGGACGGCGCGGCGGACTTCGCTCGACAGGTCGTGCATGGGAACCAACTCCGTTATGGCGTGTCGCCGATCCACGGCACCACCGGTGCCCGGGGAAGTTTCGTGCAGGCGTGCCAGAAAGCGCAAGTCGTTGTTGTGTCGTGGCTTTCGTTGTCGCCTGGTCGGTGCCGACACGCGCGATTGTCCGGAATTGGAACGACGCGTCCCGGTTGCGGACACGGCGAGGAAGGTGCGCGGGCCCGCCGGGTCACCCCGCCAGGCGGGGTTCGAAGCCGGCGGTCCGGATCACGGCCAGAACGCGGTCGAGGGCGAGCTCGTCGTCTTCGTAGTCGATCTCGGCGCAGCGGTGGTTGTGGCTGGCGACTACGCCGAGCACGCCGCATTCGGCCAGGAGCGCCGCCCGGAGCCGCTCCTCGTCATTCTCGTCGCGCATCCCGAGGACGTCGACATTGATCGTGGGCATCAGCGGCCTCCCGCGTGAATGTAGGCATCGGCCACATCCCCGAGGCGGTACGAGCGCGGCCGCAGCTCGAGGCGGACTCCCGGTCCGCCGTTCTCGTGTATGGGTTGCGCGAGGAAATCGAAACGGTTGTCGATGCGGACCGCGACCGGCCGACCCCGGAGGGCACGCCGGAGCGCCGGGCCGGCTTTCGTGCCCGAATACGTTCCGGGGGAAGCGACACCGCCACGGACGCCGTCGATCAGTATCGTGTACACGTCCCCGGAGTGGCGCTCCCGGAGCTGAGAGGCGAGCCATTCGACAGGGATGGTGCCGCCGCCGTTCACCTCCAGCACGCCTCGCCCGTTCTGCAGGCCGTGGTAGCCGTTGAGGAACAGGAGCACCCGAGCCCTTGGGTTCCTGCCGAGGATCGCGGTTTCGATGCGCTCGGCCATGTGCTGCGTGCGGCGGGACAGCCCCTCGGCGAGTGCGCGGGGCGGGAGCGCACGGGATGGCGGCCAGCCGGGGAGGTCGAGCGCGAAGATGCGGATCTGCCGGAGCGCATCCAGCTCGCGATTGAGGCGCCAGACGGTTCGGTAGATCTCGAGGTAGTCGCGTTCGGTGCCGGTGTGGCTGCGAAGTGCGGCTGGCCGACGCATGAGGATGCCGACGTCCTCGGGATCGCTCCTCAGGTACGCATCGATGTGCGGCTGCTCGTCTTCGGGCACTTCGAGGCCCACGGCGTCGAGCCCTGCCTCGAGCGCCGCCGCCTCGATCGCGGCTGCGGCAATGCGCTTGGGTTCGGCCGCGCCGTCGATGTCGGAGAGGAACACGAAGCTGTACGCGCGGGCCGCGCCGGCGACGAGCTGCGCCGGCTCGATGCCGGCGGACCCGGCGTAATCCGCCAGCGCGGCCATTCCTTCATCCGTTCGACCCCGGGTCAGCACGGTCCCGAGGAGCAGGATCCCGAGGAGCGAGGCCAGCGCGAACCCTGCCGCCACGCCGGGCGGGCGGAGCCGCGAAACGATGGCGTCGAGCCAGTCCGCCGGGTTC
This sequence comes from Longimicrobiales bacterium, assembly GCA_035565595.1. Classification (GTDB taxonomy): domain Bacteria; phylum Gemmatimonadota; class Gemmatimonadetes; order Longimicrobiales; family RSA9; genus DATMSC01. The sequence goes on from DATMSC010000500.1 coordinate 2,897, forward strand.
CACCTGTCCGGTGTCGATTCGATCATATCCCGCCGTTCGCCGGTTGCCTGTCGCACCCGGAGATGTCTGCACACGGCGGGCCGGGCCGCGGCCGGAATCGCGTCGAAATCGTTGCTTCGACGGGAGTGAAAGGTTACATTTCACGCTCACACGATCCCGAAGGAGGAGGACCAATGGACGACAGCGTTGCAACCGACGCCAAACGGCTGCTCCTGCGCTATGGCGCTCCGATTTCCGTGGTCGACGAACTCTCCGACGACGAGCGGATCGGCTTCGCTCGATCGATCGTCCGCGCCGCCGTCAGCGAACGGCCGGCCGTGCTCCGTCAGTTGCTGAGCTCTCGCGACGGGGGCTGACCCGGGACAACTCGACAGCGTGCCGCTCGCGGCCCGGCAGGGGCAGGGCGGACCGCGTACTCGTTGCTCGAAAGTGAAGCGCCCCGTTCCCGGCGAACGGGGCGCTTGCTTTGCAGCTATTGCCCGTGGAGCTGCAGGTGCCGGTCGTGGTCCAGCACGATCTGCACCGGTGCGGCAATGCGATCTCCGACGCGGCGGGTGTCGAGCTCCGCCTCATGTCCGTCGATGAACGTGCGCCGGAGCGTTCCGACCGGGAGCGCCGGTTCGAAAATTACACGGATCGGCACCGCGCCGGTGTCCTGCGTGAGCCGGAACTCGTGGCGGTCGCCGTCGAGCTGGTACTCGAGGGCGATCGAGGCATCGCCCAGGGTGATGCGATCGACCTGGAACCGGGCCCACGGCACGGGGAGTCGCGGTTTCAGCACGAGCCGGTGGCGCACGGCGTCAGGCTCCGCGCCCATCATCCCGTGCATGAAGGGCAGGACCACGGCGGCGGCTCGTATCGCCGCGTCATCGACCTCCTCACGTTCATCCTCCGCGGTGCGGCCCACCTTCGCGAGCCAGCGCGTGAAGGCGATATCGGGGAGGTCGAGGGAATACGCGCCCCACGCCGCACCTCCGGGCGCGTCCGGGAGCGAAGCCGCCGGATCGCCGGGGACGTGCGGCTGGAGCGACGCCCGTGCCCTTGCCGACGTCGCGAGCTCCACGTCACCGACCGCTT
>DATMSC010000501.1:0-6448 GCA_035565595.1 Longimicrobiales bacterium
CGCGCGGGCAGTGGGCGTATCCGGATACCAGGAGGTGGGACCCGGACCGTAATACGCGCGAGTTCATCGACGCCATGGCGGCCTGGCGCGAGCACGGTCTCGTGGGCTTCACCATCAATCTCCAGGGCGGCTGTCCATACGGCTACTGCCGCGGGCAGGCGTGGGACAACGGCGCATTCGAGCCGGACGGATCGCTGCGGCCCGCCTTCATGGAGCGCCTCGCCCGGATCCTGGACCACGCCGACGAGCTGGGGATGATACCGATCGTCGGCTACTTCTACTTCGGACAGGACGAGCGGCTGGAGGATGAGGCCGCCGTCGTCCGCGCGGTGACGAACGCGACGGAGTGGATCCTCGACAGCGGATACCGGAACGTCCTGATCGAGATCAACAACGAGTGCAACGTCTCATACGACCACGCCATCCTGCGCTGCAACCGGGTCCACGAGCTGATCGAGCTCGCAAAGAGGGTGAGCCGCGACGGCCAGCGCCTCTACGTCAGCACGTCGCTCGGGGGTGGGTCGGTGCCGCCGCCGGCCGTCGTCGCCGCGTCCGACTTCGTGATCATCCACGGCAACAGCACGAATCCGGCACGCATCCGGGCGATGGTCGGCGAGATCCGGGCGATGGACGTCTACGAGCCCAAGCCGATCGTCAACAACGAAGACGACCGCCCCTGGCGCGACGGGAACTACGGCTGGAACGCGGCCGACAACAACCTCATCGCGTCCCTGGAGAACTACGCCGGCTGGGGCTTCTTCGACTTCCGTCAGGCCCAGGAGCAGGGGGACATCAATCAGGGATACCAGAGCGTGCCCGTGAACTGGCAGATCAGCTCCGGACGCAAGCGCGTCTTCTTCGAGCTGTTGTCCGAAATCACCGGTCATCCGGGCACACCCTTCGTCGGCGTGTCATGGGCTTCCGAACCGGGCAGGGGCACCGTCCGCCTCGACCTAACCGGGACGACCGCCAGGAGCATCGACGTCGACCGCGTCGAAATCGTCGTCAACGACTCGGTGTACGCCACGCTGAGCAACGTTCCGGGCGAATTCCAGATCCAGCTCCCCGAGACCGAGCACTGGGTCCGGGCACGACTCCGGTACCGGAGCGAAAGTGGAACGGAGGTCGTCGTAGAGTCGCCGTACGTGCGGAACCCATGGTGGCCGTACGGCGGTATGCAGACGGGCAACTGAACTGATTGGGCGCGCTGGCTACGTGGAGTTCAATGCCGCACTGGTGGGCGGGCAGGAACAGATCACGACCGGATCCAATGGATTCGCATCGGTAATCGCATCGAGGAACCAGCATGGGCTTCAGATTCGTACGCTGGATCGCCGTGGCCGCCGCAGTCGCGGCGCTGGCGCAGGCAGTGTTCGTGACGGAGAGCAGGTCGGAAGTCGCCACCCTCGCCGCGGCCACCGGCACCGTGACGCCGACGACTGAACTTCCGGCGGATACGGCGCGTGTCGTGGAGATCACGTCGACGGGTGTCGACCTGGCGTTCGAGCCGGCCGAAATCCGCGCCAGGCCCGGCGAGGAGATCCGGATCCGCTACGTCAACGAGAGCGACATGGCGCACAACATCATTATCGTGCGCACGGAAGCCGACATCGAGCCGGTCGGCCTGGCCGCGATCCGCGCCCACGCGAACGGTTACGTCCCCGAAGACGAGATGGACCGCATCATCGCGTATACAAAAGTGATCGGGCCCGGCGAGGTGGCCGAGACCACCTTCACCGTGCCCGAACCCGGGACTTACCCCTTCATCTGCACCTACTCGGGACACTTCACGATGATGCAGGGACGTCTGATCTCCGCGGAGTGAGCCGCGGGCGCCCTCGCATCATCTCATTGCGGCGTCTTCCCCTATCGGCTCCGACGGCACTCGATGGATCGTCTTGTGGATGAGCTGTTCGATCCGGGTGCCATCGGCCGTCGAGATCCCGAACTCGATGGCCATGATCACACCGAGTGAGGCGTCGATCTGATCCGGCAGGTTGCTGAGCATCGGCACGCGCGCGTTCACCGGACCCGGTTCTAGCCCGGGGATCTCGATGAAGACCGTGCGACGGTCCTGCGACAGCCTGATGTTCCGGACTTCCACCGTATCGGGCCCGACCTCACCGGGGCTGTCGACCGAAAACAGCCCCTGCCGCGAGCCGTACGAGCTGTTCCACGCGTACGTCCACTTCGTCAGCGAATAGTTCGTGGGGTCCGTCGCCGACGCCGGGTCGAGCGGGTCGCTGAACCGAATTTCGATCCCGCCGGCGCGGGTATGAAGCGCCACCGGGAGTGCCAGCGGCTTCCCCGTGTACCGCACGCGGTGGAACGACCCGACCTGCCCGCCGTGACCCGTGGACTGCCAGTTGGTCATCCCGGCGATGTACAGATGGCCGTCGGTGTGGAACCGGGATTGGAGCAGCCCGGACTGGAAGCGCAGTGGCAGGATCAGGTGCGCGGCCTGCCTCTGGCCGTCCACTTCCTCCATCAGGATCAGCGCCATGGTGCCCCGGCCGTAGGAAACCATGACGAGTTGCCCCTGGAGCTCGGCCGGCCATGACTCGCTCGTGATCACGCGCGGCTGGGCCGGCGAATTCTCGAGGAAGTGCGGCGTCCACGCGATCGGCTTGACGTAGTCCTCATCCGTCGGCGTGTGGTCCAGGTGCGCCGAGGGGACGAAGCCGTGGAACCCACCCTCCTGGATCAGGTGCACCTTGCTGGTCGGGACCCAGTTCCCTTCGTTGTCCGAGTAATAGATCTCGTCGTTCGGGCCGATGCTCATCCCGTTCGGGTTCCGCAGCCCGGTGGCTATGATCTCCGTCTCGCGTCCGTCCGGCGAGACGCGGAAAAGGACGCCGTGGTGCGGCGTGATCTCCGCGGCCGCGTCGCCGGAAGTCGGCGGCCACGGCGTCGCCTTGGCGAAGTAGAAGTTCCCGCGCGAATCGGTTTCCAAGTTCAGCGTGAAGGCGTGGAAGTTGGTGGCCGCCATCACCGTGTTGTTGAAGTTCTCGTAGAAGTCGGCGTGGCCGTCGCCGTTGAAGTCGTGCAGCCGCGTGATCTGGTCGCGGCCGGTGACGTAGATGAGCCCGTCCACGACCTTGAGCCCGAGCGGCTGATTGAGCCCGGTCGCGAATCGCCGCCAGCGGATCGTGCCGAGCTCTTCGCCGATCCCGTCCACCAGCCAGATGTCACCGCTCATCGAGGCGATGGCGGCCTGACTGTCCGACAGGAAGTCGACGGCCGAGAAGCGCAGGTGCGAGTTCCACGGGTTCTCCGCCGGCGCAGTGATCTCGTCGACGGCGAACGGCCCGTCTTCGCTCCCCATCACGGCCTGCGTCTCGAGCGGCTCCCAGAGCGCGGGCCCGGGCTGCGTCAACGGCGCGAGGTCCTGCACCTCGCCGGCGTTCCGGAGGAACTCCGTCATGAACGACGCGTCGGTCCCGGAACGCAGCGGACCGATCGCGAGACGGAACCGAAGCGGCTGCTGCGACGACGGCACGGCGAGCACCAGGTGGCCGTTCTGGAGCCTGAACTCGGCGCCCGCCGGGAGCCCCTGGTACCCGATGGTCCGGGTCTCATAACCCGACCTGATCTGCACGTAGCCGTCCGAAGCGGTGATCGACGTCCGCTCGAGCGTGGTCGACCGCCCCTCCGGCGACTGGACAATGTGGAGCGAAAGCGTGCCGTCGATGGGTGTGGCGTTGATGGTGCGCGTGAAGATCGGCTGCTCCTGCACCCGCTGGAAGCCGAACAGCTCGAGGATGTCCGACCCGCCGACGGTGAACGAGAACACGACCTGCTCGCCGTGCAGGTAGAGGCCGTTGTAGCGCCGCCCTCCCTGCGTGAGCGGGCCGTAGCGCTGGTTCGTGTTCATCGTCGCGCCGGAGCGCGAGTCGTTCAGGTTCCCCGTGCTCCACCCCGGACGCTCTTCGGTCAGGAAGTGGATGAGCCCGTCAGGCGTCGGCCACTCCTGGAGCGCGTCGCGCGCCGGGTACCAGTGCAGCAGGCCGCCCGTCCACGCGCCCACGACTCTCAGCAGGTCGGTGTCGAACGCCATGACCGCGTCCGGCGCGACCCGCACGGCAATCGCCTTGTACGCGATGATCCCGCGCGGCGTCGTCGGGTCCAGCGTGATGGTGCTGGACACGAATGGGCCGTGGTCCATCGCGTTCATGCTCGCCTGGCCCTGCTGACCGTACGACGGGGCGGCTACCAGGCCAATGCACGCCGCAGCGCACAGCGCTGGTATCGTGACGGTCGAGATTCTCATCGTAGATCTCCCTTGTCTTCGATACGAGAGGACTCGCCGCCTCACTCGGCCGGTTCGGTCAGGTTCTCGAGGACGATCACGTAGTACCGGCCGCCCAGCGCGTTGACGTTCGACGCATTGCCGCCCTGTGTGCCCCACGGCTTCGCGACGATGTCGAGCTTGCCGTTACCCATGATGTCGCCGCACACGATGTTGTGCCCGCCGAGGTTCACATCCGCGATGACGTGCTCGTGGAAGAGGACCGTGCCGTCGAAGCCCGTCGCCAGGTTCTCGTACAGGAACGCCCGCGGCTGCTCTTCGCCGTTCGCGCCCGGCCTGGCGCGGGCCCAGTCGGACTCGAAGACCACGATGTCCTCCCGGCCGTTGCCCGTGAAGTCGCCGACGCAGAGCGCGTGCAGGGCGCCCATTACGCGGCCGTAGTAGACGGACTGGCCGTCGACGATCGTACGCAGCCCGCCGGCGATGACGTGGCGGCGCCAGCGCACCGAGCCGTCGGGTTCCGTGCCCAGGTTCTCCATCCACCAGACCCGGGCGCCGCGGGTTTCGCCGTCGGCCTGCACGATGTCGTTCCTGCCGTCGCCGTTGATGTCGGCGACCCAGCTCTGCGCGCCATTGGCCCATCCGGCGTCATCGACGAGGCTGCCCGGGGGGAGCGTCATGAGCGGGCCGAGATAGTGCATGCGCCACCAGATCGTGCCATCGGGACGCAGCGTGTTCTCGAACCACACGTCGTTGCGGACGATGTCGACCCGGCCGTCCCCGTTCAGGTCGCCGAAGCCACGCGGGGCGATCCCCTGGTGCGTCGATGGTCCGACGTCGTGGCGGGTCCACGGCTGCGTCGGATCCTCCGGGATCTCATAGAAGCGGACGTTGGTGGCATCCCGCATGGTGACCAGGTCGAGGCGGCCATCACCATTGATGTCGGCCAGGATCTCGTCGTGGACCAGCGCGTTCCCGCCACTCGCCTCGGCGTAGTCGTACTGCTGCCAGTCGCCGTCCAGCCGGCCTCCTGGATTCCGGTACCACGAGGATCCAACGATGAGGTCGCAGAAGCCGTCGCCGTCGAGGTCCGCCGCGGTGCCGCCGGCGTCGGTCGGACCCCGGCCGGTCATCGCCAGCTCGCCCTGCAGGTTGATACGCCGGAGATGGTAACGCGTCCAGGTGCCGTCGTCGTTCCTGCGGTAGACGAAGTTCCCGCCGTTGCCGCCGACCGTGTAGTCCAGACGGCCGTCACCGTCGAAATCGCACAGCGCGGTCTGGGACACGCTCCCCGGGGGGAAGTTGTCGTCGACCAGGTGGATCCGGAACTGGACGTTGGAAATGCCGTGATACGTGAACCGCTGATCCTCGCCGTCCTGAACCGGGAAGGTGCCGAGGACACGCGGCGTCAGGGTGAGCACGGGCTCGATGGGTTGCTGCTGCTGGCCGCCACCGCCCTGCGCCCACACAGGGTTCGCGACGACAGTGATGGCAACGGTCGCCGCCACCGGAACGATCAGCTTCGCGAGGATTCCACGCATGTCTCGATCTCCGATCTGGGTCGGGAAACGGGCCGATAACCGGAGGATGAGCGCGAATGGTCAGGTGGCGCGTGAAGAAACGTTCCTCTTCGTCATCGGCGCGGGAAACTACCGGTCGCGACAACTCCACGCGGAGCAGCCGCAAACCCGGGCAACGCGCGCGCGCCAACCTCCGGCGGTCTCCGCCGGGTCACCGCCGAATTCTGTACTGCTGACACAATGAGGGGATGCTACGATGTGCACGTATCCGTGTCAACAAACCCGGCACAGCGCCCGGTCGTTCAGGGCGCTGCCGCACCGCCGCGCGGCTACCGGGGGTTGCACGACAGGGGGGATACGTGACCTGGCGACAGTGCCGGCCCGGCGGTGTCAGGGGGTACCGACGAGGTGCCGGCGGTGGCTGCCGGAGAGGATGGCGAGCGCCCGGTCCACCACGGTTTCCGGCGTGATGCCGAATTCGCGGAACAACCGGTCGCCTGGCGCGGATGCGCCGAAGCGGTCCAGCCCGACCGAGTCGCCGGACGCGCCGACCCAGCGCTGCCAGCCGAAGGTCGAGCCGGCCTCGACGGAGACGCGCGCCTCGACGTCCGCCGGCAGCACTTCTTCGATGTAGCTGGCGGGCTGCCGTTCGAACATGTACCAGCTCATGAGGCTGACG
>DATMSC010000502.1:0-7976 GCA_035565595.1 Longimicrobiales bacterium
CTGCAGCCGGAGATTCACGCTCCAGCCGAACGGGCCGGTCGCCTCGTTACGTTCCGCGCGCGTCGAGATGTCCGAGACGCCGAACCCGCGAATCGGCGTGTACGGCAGTCCGCTGCTCCCCTGCACGGTCAGAGATACGCGCGAATCGCTCAGCAGATCGGCGAGACGCGGGCCCAGGAATTCGGGCCCCGTTTCGCCGCCCTCGAACCGGAGCGCAATGTGGAAGACGTGCGGCTGGTCGATCTCGGAGCGGTGTTCGTACAGCACGAAGGGGATCCCCTCCGAGTCGAACCGCTCGCGCTCGCGCTCGGGTTCCGACGCGTTGTTCCGTGCACGCGACCAGGTGTAATTCAGGTCGAATCCCCAGTGGTCGGCGAGGCGGCGGCGGAATCCGAATTCAATGCCCCGGGCCGTCGCGTAGTCGGCATTGACGAGCACCAGGTACTGCGGCGACGGCGAGCCGTACGTGACGCCGGGATCGAACACCGGGTACGGATCCTGCCCCACCAGCCGCACACCGGTGAGTCCGGTCTGGTTCTTCGCGAACGCCACCGCCGTGAACGCGTAGTTCTCGGAGATCTCCGCGAGATATCCCAGCTCGTACGCGGTCGTCGTCTCGATGTCCAGCGACGGATTGCCAAGGAACGGGCGCTGGGCCTCGAATGCGTTCAGATCGACAGCCTGCGGCGTACCCTCCCTGGCCGTGCCGGCCGCCGTGTGCCAGTACAGGTTCCGCAGTACCGGGTTCTGGCTGTACCTGCCGAAATTCAGGAAGAGGTTCGATGTCGCGGTCACCGGGAACGAGATCCCGATGCGCGGTGAGAACTGCTTTCGCGCAGGTGCCTCGGCGAAATCGTCGCCGCTGGCGATGAACGCGGCCAGCGCCCGGTTCTCCGGGTCACCGCATGACGACGCCGTCCAGTTCAGATTGGCCGAGACGATCGAGTCCCGGACCTGCGTGCCATCGAAATAGCGGACGCGCTGGTTCTGCCATCTCTCCGGCTCCCGACACACGTCGAGCGCCGTGGTCCCGTTCGTCGGATCGAGCGGGTTGGAGAAAAAGCTCGCCGCCGCCCGGCCGTAGTCGAAGCGGAACCCGAGGTCGATCGTCACGAAATCCAGCTCGATCTTGTCCTGCACGTAGACGGCGAGATCCCACGGCTGGGCGCTCCACCGGTTCTGCAGCTTGGCCACCGTATTGAGACAACTGCACTGCCACTCGTCATACTCTACTTCGTGTCGCTGCAGGAAGACGCCGGTGCGGAACGCATGATTGTCCGTCACCTGCGAATTCAGGTCGATGCGTCCGACCCAGGTCCGGATCGTTTCGCCGCCAAAGAAGAAATCGGTGCCGACCGTTGGCGTGTTGGCGAATCCGGTCGACGGCGCAATGAAGTTGTCGATGAAGTTCGGCAGCTCGAATATGCTGTCGAGACATACGCCCTGCGTGAAGTTGCAGGTGACGCGGCTCTGGTCGAACAGGCCGGCCGTGATCTGATACGCGGTGCGGTTCAGCGTATGGTCCCAGCGCAGGACGTACAGGTTCCGCTGCTGCCGGACCGAGCCCTGGACCAGGTCGCGGAAGGTGCGGAACCGGTTGGTCGGCGGCCCCCAGGCGGCCGAATCCTCCGGCGTCTTCGCGTAATCCAGCGGATCGACACCCGCAAACATCCACGCGTAGTCGAAGCCCTGCGTCTGTCGGTCATAGCCCAGCCACGTCGCGCTGAGCTTCGCCGTCGGCCGGAAGTAATAGGTCGCCTTGGCGAAAATGTCGCGCGTCGCGTCGTAACCGAAGGCCTGCCACCCGGGTACGAGGTCCAGCTCGAACGGCTTCAGCAGCCGGTCCTCGCGAGGCGTACGGATCGGGTGGAAGACATCGTCATCGAACTCCAGGACTCGCGCAGGGCCGTAGCTCTGCCTGGCCGCGGTGATGAAGCGTAGCCGCTGCGATGTTCCCGGCACCGGACCGGAGATGTATCCCTCTATCGAGTTCCAGTCCCGGACACGATCCTGTCCGTTCCCGACGAGCCGGCCCAGCGCGGAAGTCCGGAAATGGACGGCGCCGGACATGAACGCACCGCCTTCCTTCGTCGCGACATCGATGATCCCGGAGAGCGCGTTCCCGTATTGCGGTTCGAAGCCGCCCCGCTTGAAATCGACCTGCTCGACCGCCTCGACCGTGAGGTCGATCGCCGGCCCGCCGAGTACGAAGTTGTTGACCGGGATCCCGTCCACCAGCATGAGCGTCTCGGAAGCGCGCCCACCCCGGATCCGGAGCGGCGTCACGCCCCGCCGCTCCTCCGCGTACGAAATCACCTCGGTGTTCTGCGGCACCTGGAGGAATCCGGACTGGAGCTCCAGCACATCGACGATGCTGCTCGCCGGCATCGCCTCCATGTAGCTCGACGTGAGCGTCTCGCCCGAGCCCGTGCGGTCGAGCGTGATCAGCGGCACCCGCTCCGCCTCCACCACCAGCGGGTCGACCGCTACCGCCTCCGTCGGAAGCTCGAAATCGATCGTGGCGGTCCCGTCAATGCTCACCTGCACGCCCTCGCGCCGCACGGTCGCATACCCGATCTGTCGAGCAGAAACCGTGTACACCCCGGGCCGAACGTTCACGAAGACGAATCGACCGTTCGAACCCGTGACCTGAACGATGTCGAGCTCTTCGATTTCCACCTGCGCCGCCACCAGCGGCTCGCCCGTACCGGAATCCCGTACCTGGCCGATGATACGGCCGCTCTGCGCGGCGGCAGGGAACGCGGACACTATCGACAAAAGGAGTGCAACCAGAACGGCAGGGATTGGGCGACTGACACGAGGAGCCATGGACCCCTCCGGACTGAAGCAACTACGGTGGACGCCGGGTGCTCGGCGGAGATGCGCCAGGATTTTCGTCCGTTTCGGGACCATAGCACCCGTGGGGAGGCGGGTCGCCGCGCGCGCCGTCAAGCGGCGGACGAGCGATCCTCGAAGGCACGCCATCGTGCGCTCATCGCAAGGGTTAGTACTGCTGAGCACTTGCTATGTCAAGATCGGTCAACAGCATCCGACTGCACGAATCTGACCCGTGCAAACCGCCGCTTGCCACGCCGAAGCGTGACGAAATCCCCGGGCTGCGCGGGGACACGCGCATTGCGGTCGCTGACAATCGTGCCGTCCACCGCGATTGCGCCCTGCTCCACGAGCCGGCCGGCCTCGGAGTTCGACGCGGCGAGCCCCGTGGCGACGAGGAGCGCCGGCAGCCACACCCCGGACCCGCTTTCGAACCGCATGGCGGGGTCGGCGAGGTCGATAGTGTAGTCGGGCATTTCGTCGGGTTCCTCGCGGTCGCGGAACAGCCGGTCGAAATGCGCCTCCGCGCGCGCGGCAGCGTCATCGCCGTGGTACGTCCGGACGATCTCCCGGGCCAGCGCACGTTTCGCGGCGTACGGGTTTTCCGCCGCCTCGCGAACCCTGGCAGCGAGCGCTTCGCCGCTGTATCCGCCGGCGAGCTCGATCCACTCGCGGAGGAGGGTGTCCGGAATTGACATCGTCTTCCCGAACTGTTCTTCGGGCGGCTCCGTGATCCCTATGTAGTTGTCGTACGACTTCGACATCTTCTGGACGCCGTCCGTACCGCGCATCAGCGGCAGGATCACGCAGACCTGCGGTTCCTGGCCGAACCGCTCCTGCACCGTTCGCCCGACGAGCAGGTTGAACTTCTGGTCGGTGCCGCCCACTTCGACGTCGGCGCGGAGTGCGACGGAATCGTACGCCTGCAGCAGCGGATACATGAACTCCAGGAGCGAAATCGGCACGCCCTCGCGATACCGCTTGGAGAAGTCCTCGCGCTCGAGCATCCTCGCCACGGTGTACGTCGCGGTCAGCTCGAGCACGGCGGCAAGGTCGAGCGGCGCCAGCCATTTCGAATTCATCTCGATGCGTACGCGTTCGACATCGAGGATCATGGCTGCCTGTTCCGCGTACGTTCGCGCGTTCGCGTCGATTTCCGCCGGCGACAGGCGAGGGCGAGTTTCGCTGCGCCCCGTCGGATCGCCCACCCTGGCCGTGTAGTCGCCGACCACGAAGATCACTTCGTGCCCCAGTTCCTGGAACGTCCGCAGCTTCCGAATCGAAACGGCGTGGCCGATGTGGAGGTCGGGGCGCGTCGGGTCGAATCCCTGCTTCACCCGCAACGGCCTGCCGGTCCGCCGACTCTGCTCGAGTTTGCGGGCCAGCTCCTCCTCCGGAACGATTTCGACGACTCCGCGCCGCAGTTCGTCGAGCTGCTCGGCGACTGGTGGAAAGCTCTGCATGTCAATCAGTTGCGAGACAATGCGAAAATGCGCCGCAAGATACCCGTCGGGTTGCGGTGCCGCAAGATGTTACAGCCGTTGTGCTGGTGCGGGAATCGTGGTGTCGGACTGGTTCAGGAATCGGGCGTCATTGGACGACGTAGGCTTCCATCGCGAAATACTCCGGAAGGCCGAGCCGGTCGAGCGTAGCGGCAGTGGCCCGGTTGCGTTCGTCCACGCGTTGCCAGAATTCTCGGTCGTCGAGCCCCGGGAAGGGCGCCTTGTCCTTCTGACTCTGGTGCTTGAAGATTGCCATGATCTTCAATCGAAGCTCGTCCTGTGAGAGCGGGACGAAAACGTCGGTGCGGGCGACGGGCCACTCCTGCCACGCGCCGCGATAGAGCCAGATCTCCGGCCGATCGTAAGGATATCTCGCGAGCGCGAGGTCGACCGCCTCCTTGCACATGCGGTGGGTGCCGTGAGGGTCGGACAGATCGCCGGCGACCAGGACGATTTCCGGCCGTATCTCTTCGAGTAGCGCGAGCGTGATCTCGACGTCAGCGGCGCCGATGGGATCCTTCCGGACCTTACCCGTCTGATAGAACGGCAGGTTCAGGAATCTCGCCTGTTCCGGTCGCATGCCGAGAGTCTCGATCGCGGAGATCGCCTCTGACTCGCGGATGATGCGCTTCACCATCTGGACGGCCGGACTGTCCACGTCGCCTGGATTCTTCGCGGCGAGGAAATCCTCGATTTCGCCGATCAGGGCGTCACGCCAGCCATCTGGAACCGCGAATGCGCTGGACATCCGACGAAGGAAGTCGAGGTACCGCCGGACCTCGTGGTCGAAAACGGCAATGTTGCCGGATGTCTGATACGCGACGACGATGTCGTTTTCGTTCTGGTGCAGTTTGTTGAGGAGGCCGCCGGCTGAAATGACGTCGTCATCCGGGTGAGGCGAAAAGACGATGATCCGTCGTTCGCGGGGGAGCCGGCTACGGCCGCGAATCTTCTGGCTCAGCGCGTTGAACACCTCCCCATTGAGGGGACCGGCGGAGCCGTACCGGGCGAGCAGCGAGCCGAGGTGGTGCTCGCGATAGTCGAGGTCATCCAGTTTGAGCAGCGACTTTCCGGTGGTCAGGCTGAGCCAGATGACGGCCTCGAGCTCCCTCTCGCGCGTCCACTCCACGTCGCCCACGATCCATGGCGTCCTGATACGGGTGAGCTCCGCGGCGGCCGCGCTGTCCAGGTAAACCGTCGCGTGCGGATGGCGCTGGAGGTATGTGGCAGCGACATCCGGATCGATATCGCCTTCCACCGCCCGGCGCACGATTTCCGCCTTGTGCTCTCCGGTGGCGATGAGCACGATCTCGCGGGCCTCGAGGATCGTCGCGACACCCATCGTGATGGCTTCGGCCGGTACGTTCTGTTCGCCGAAGAACTCGGCGGCAGCGGTCCGGCGGGTGATGTTGTCCAGGGCAACGAGCCGGGTTCGGGAGGCAGCGCTGGATCCCGGCTCATTGTATCCGATGTGACCGGTCTGGCCGATGCCGAGGATCTGGAAGTCGATGCCGCCCGCAGCCCGTATGGCTGCCTCGTAGTCGCGACAGTGCGCGGGCACGGCGTCACGGGGGATGTCGCCACGCGGGATGTGGACGTTTTCCGGTGGAATGTTCACGTGGTCGAAGAAATTCTCCCACATGAACCGGTGGTAGCTGTGGACGCTGGACGGGTCCATCGGGTAGAACTCGTCCAGGTTGAAGGTGACGACCGTCGAGAAATCGAGGCCGTCTTCGCGATGCATGCGAACGAGCTCGCGATAGATGCCGATCGGCGTCGATCCGGTCGCCAGACCCAGGACGGCCGGGCGGCCCTCGCGGGCCCGCTCACGGATCAGCTCTGCCATGCGCGCGGCTATGCGCCGCGCGATCTCCTCGTGGTCTTCGAGGATGACGACCGGAATGCGTTCGAAGCGCGGCGACATACCGCCCGTTCATGCAACATCCGGGCGCGAGTACACCGGTGGCGAGCTCAGCCTTCTTCGATCTCCGCGTCCCGAACCCCGGCCTCACCGTCTCCCACGTGCGCTGGCCGCAGCCGCTTCGCCCCCGTGGTGCCGCCCGGGAGCGATCCGGATTCGCCGCTATCGGGCGCGGGGAGCCCGAGCTGTTTCTTGAGCTCGAGCAGCTTCTGATCCAGTCGATCCTGTCCCTGGAGCCGCTCGAACTCGCGCTCCAGGTGGTCGCCGGTGAGCGTAGCCTGGACCTCGGCGGCGGCAAGGGAACGGCGCTCCGACTCCTCGATGCGCTCGGCCATCCGCTCGAAGGCCTCGAACGCCGACCTGTCGTTGAGCCCTGCCATGGTCTCGTGGATCCGCTTCTGGGCGATGGCTCGCTTCTGCCTGGCGATCAGCAAGTTCTTCTTGCGCTTCGCTTCCTCGATCTTGTCATTGAGCTGCTGGAGCGATGCTTTCAGCTTCTCCGTCTCCATGGCCTGACGCCGCCACGTCTCCTCGAGCGACGCCGCGCGCTCGGCGTGCTCCTGCTGGCGCAGGAGAGCCTGCTTCGCGAGATCGTCCCGGTTCTCGCGAACCGCCAGCACCGCGCGCGCCTCCCAGTCGTGGGCCTGCTTCAGCTCCTCCTCCACCTGGCTACGCAGCTTCCGCTCGTCAGCGATCGCGACCGCCACTTCCTGCTTGGCCCTGGCGAGCTGCTCCCGCATGTCGGCGATGATCTGCGTCAGCATCTTCTCCGGGTTCTCGGCGCGCGCGATCGCGTCGTTGATGTTCGACCGGATCAGCGTGGAAAGCTTCTGGAAGATACCCATGGCGTTATTCCTCGTGTGCTGCAGGTACGAGCTGGGCAAGGCCGGCAAGGTGACTCGATGCGGCAACGACGAGGCTCTCGTATGAACTCTGGAGTTCGGCGTAGTCGAGCGAATCGAGTTCGAGTGCATCCGACAGCACGACGTCGCCTTCCTCGATACCGTAGCTGCCATGCACGATGTCTGTCGCGTTGAGCTCGAGCAGGCGACGGTAGAACGGCGCGAGGTCGTGATCCGATACGCCTTCGGGCAGGTGCATCACCTTGAGCCGAAGGAGCACCATCGGAGGCGAGTAGTTGATGACGACGGGCGCGCTTCCGTCCGCGCCCGGAATCACCCACATGCCGTCGGCGACCTCCTCGGCGTCGACGCCCATGCGTATGATGAAGCTCTCCAGGTCTTCGCGTGTGGTCATGACGTGCTCCGGCCGCGTGGATGGGGGTTCTGAGTTCGTACGCTACTCGCGCCCTCCGGGTTTCGGCAAGCGCGCGATTTCCGAAGCTGGTGCAAGCCCCGACCGCGTTTTCGCTCAGCCAACGGCCGCCAGCCCGAGGATCTCGGCGAGGAATCTGCCGGTGTGCGACACCGGATTCGCCGCGACTTCCTCCGGTGGTCCTGCCGCGACGACGCGCCCCCCGGCCGCGCCGCCATCCGGCCCGAGGTCCACGATCCAGTCCGCGGTCTTGATGACTTCCAGGTTGTGCTCGATCACGACGACCGTGTTCCCCCGGTCCACGAGCCGGTGCAATACCTCAAGGAGCATGCGGACATCCTCGAAGTGGAGCCCGGTCGTCGGCTCGTCCAGGATGTACATCGTCCGGCCGGTGTCGCGCTTGGAGAGCTCCGTCGCCAGCTTGACGCGCTGCGCCTCGCCGC
>DATMSC010000503.1:0-2450 GCA_035565595.1 Longimicrobiales bacterium
CTTCGACAGCGGCGTGGGCACGCAGATCGAAATCGCATCGCACTCGCCGAGCCGGGTTGTGTCGGTCGTGGCGCTCAGAAGGCCAGCGGCGACCAGCTCGGAAACCGTCTGGTCCGATACGTCCTGCACGTGCGAGCGTCCGGCTGACAGGTTCGCGACTACGGCTTCCGAAACGTCGAAGCCGATGACGCGATATCCCGCCCTGGCCAGCTCCACCGCGAGCGGCAATCCCACGTAGCCGAGGCCCACGACCCCGCAAATCGCATCGCGTGACGCGATTCTTTCTCGCAGCGCATCCGCGGCTCGATCGGCGACCATTGTAACTCCATTCTCCACCATGGTACTCGACATGCGACGCCCTCTCGCGAGTTACTTCGAACTACGCCCTATCGCTGCCGACACCGCGGCTGCGAGTCCCGCAGCCGTGTGCGTCCCCGCCTCCGCGTGCACCGGCAGACCGAGCCTGCGCGCGGCCCTCGCCGCGACGGGCCCGATCACCGCCACGCGCGCGCCGCCGACGTCGGCCCCAGCTCGTTCCACAAAGAACTCGATGGTCGAGGGCGAGCTGAATGCGATGACGTCCACGCGGCCGGCGTCGATCTCCCGTCGGAGCGAATCTATGCCATCCCGGTCCGGGACGGTTCGGTACGCAGTTACCGTCGTTACCGCAAGCCCGAGCTGCCTCAGCCCATCGCGAAGCACGGGGCGTGCGCGCTCCGCCTGCGGTACCAGAACCCTGGTACCGCGGCCGACGCCGGCGCGAGCAAACGCCTGAACCAACCCTTCCGCGAGATACTCCGATGCCGGTGGCACCAGATCCGCCGACCTGCCGTGCTCCGCCAGCACCGCTGCCGTACCGGGTCCCACACACGCCACTTTCGAACGCGCGAGCGCTGTAGCAAAATCCTGCCGTGACCGGCTCAGCTCCGCGCTCAGCGCACGCACGGCATTGCTCGACGTGAACACCACCCAGTCGAACTCGCCGATCGATCGGGCAGCCGCTTCGAGCTCCGTCGGATTCGGTGGCCCCACAATGCGGATCGTCGGACAGGAGATCACATCGAACCCGGCGGCCTCGAGCAAGTCCGCCAGCCCATCCGCCTGTTCCCTGGCGCGCGTCACCGCGACCCGCGGAAGCCGCTCACTCATAGTGGGTTGCACCAGCGTAGCAGCCGCGCTGCGGATGAACCGGGTCGGCGCCGCCGCCACCTTCCTGCGGCCGCGCCCCACCCATACCAGAAACGCCCGGCACCGACCTGGGTACCGGGCGCTTCCCGGGCGAAACAGATACTGCGCCCACGGTTAGGGGGCCGCGCCTACGCCTTCCGCACCTTCCCGGCGGACAGGCACCGGGTGCATACCCGAACATGCCTGTTCGTGCCGTCGTCCAGCGCGATATGGACACGCCTGAGGTTCGGCAACCAGCGCCTGCGCGTCTTGTTGTTCGCGTGGCTGACGTTGTTACCGGTTACCGGTCCCTTGTTGCACACATAACACACACGAGCCATGGCTCGATACTCACCCTTTTGAACCGGCGGCCGACGCGCGAGGCGCGAGCTCCGGCCAGCCGTAGATGTCAGTTGCCGGCCGGCGTCGCAGGCGCGCCCGCCGTACTGGCTTCCTGTGCTACCGTTACATCCAGATAGGTCGAGGCCACCGCGACGTCCTGCGCCTGCGCATCCGTCGTAATCACCCCGGCCTCACGCCACCCCGCGATCACGTCCGCATCGAGCACGCGCACGGTACCGGTCACAGTCAACACCTGCGAACTCCGGCCGATCCCCTGCTGCGCCAGCTCGGGAGTCACCCGTACGAGATACAGATGACTCGTCGGCAGGAGCGTCCAGAAGATCTGCGGTGCGACCTGAATCATCACCGGGAGCTCCGCGATCTGAACCTGCTGCCCCACGTAGTCGCCGGCGCTGCCCAGGTCGGCGAGCGAGATCGTCCTGGCGGCAACCGGAGGCGGGGTGTCCTCCGCCTCGGTCTCAACGACTGCCACCGACGTGGGTTCCGCGGTCACCGCGAGCCAGCCCATGAATCCAGCGGTGAGAACCACCGCGAGTACCATCAGAAACCAGGATACCAGCCCGCCGCCGCGCTGCGTCTTTTCGTTGTCACTCATGGACCTACTCTACAAGCTCCAGGATCGCGATGTCCGCAGCGTCGCCCGGCCGATGGCCGACGTGCCGAAGTCTGGTGTAACCACCGGGTCGCTGGGAGTACCTCGGTGCAATTTCCTCGAATAACTTCGCCAGCGCAACCCCATCGTGAATCCGGCGAGCGACCTGGCGCCGCGCATGGAGGTCGCCCCGCTTCGCCTTCGTGATCAACGGCTCGGCGAAGATCCGAACTTCCTTCGCCTTCGCGACTGTCGTCTCGATCCGGCCGTGCAGAAATAGCGACGTGGCCAGATTGCGCAACAGCATCTTTCGGTGTGCCGCAGGACG
>DATMSC010000504.1:0-2806 GCA_035565595.1 Longimicrobiales bacterium
CACGGCTGAACGCGTGGCGGAGCGCTGGGGAGTCGAAAGGGAGGCCCAGGACCGTTGGGCGTACCGGAGCCATCTCCGCGCCACGGAAGCGCAGGCCGCCGGCCGGTTCGACGCGGAAGTCGTGGACGTGACGGGCTGGCGCCCCGGAGCCGAGCCCAGCTCCGTCGGAACGCCTACCGAACGGGACGAATTGATCCGGCCGGACACGTCGCCCGAACGTCTCGCCGCACTCAACCCGGCCTTCAAGGCGGGCGGAACCGTGACGGCCGGGAACTCGTCACCTTTCTCGGACGGGGCCGCCGCCCTCGTGCTGACCACCCGCGATTTCGCGGAATCCCATGGGATCCGTCCTTTGGCTCGACTGGTGAGCTTCGCCATCGCCGGGGTGGATCCGGACATCATGGGGATCGGTCCGGTCGCCGCCGTCCCGAGGGCTCTCGAGCGGGCTGGCATGGCGCTCGGCGACATCGACCTCATCGAGCTCAACGAGGCGTTCGCTGCCCAGGTCGTCGCCGTGGTCCGCGAGCTCAGCCTCGACGAAGACCGCACCAACGTCAATGGTGGCGCCATCGCCCTGGGGCACCCCCTGGGCGGTACCGGTGCCAAGCTGACCACCCAGATCATCCACGAGCTGCAGCGCCGGGGAGGCGGTAGAGGCATGGTGACCATGTGCGTCGGTGGCGGGATGGGCGCAGCCGGGATCTTCGACGTTTTCGCCTGACCTCTCGCCGGCGGAGGGTCCGTCCCGAACAGCCATTTTCGCGCCCGCCGACCCGCGCCACCATCGTCCCGGACCGGATGCGAACTCGCGAAACGGAGCCGGGCGTGCTCTCACAGGTAACGAGCGGAGCGATTCGCGGCGTCGACGCCTACCTCGTGCGTGTCGAGGTGGATCAGTCGCGCGGGATACCGTCGATGACTGTCGTCGGTTTGCCGGAAGGCGCGGTGCGCGAGGGGCGCGAGCGCGTGACCGCCGCGATTCAGAACTCGGGATTCTATCTCCCGCCACGAAGATTCACGATCAACCTCGCGCCGGCGGACGTCCGGAAAGACGGCAGCGCTTTCGACCTGCCGCTCGCGTTGGGGCTCCTGGCGGCCACGGGTGCGGTCAAGGGCAATTCGCTGGACGGCACCTGCTTCGTCGGGGAGCTGGGGCTGGATGGTGAGCTGAGGCCCGTGCGGGGCGTGCTGCCGCTCGCGCTGCGGTGCCGGGACGAGGGACTCCGTGCCCTGGTCGTTCCCGCCGAGAACGCCATGGAAGCCGCGGTGGTGGGTGAGATCGAGGTCATTGCCGCGGCGTCGCTCCGGGAAGTGATACGGCACCTCGCGGGTCGCGAGCGGATCACGCCAACGCACGTCGACCCGCAGGCGCTGTTCGCGGACCCCGGCGGTCGCGCCACCACGCTCGATTACGCGGATGTCCGGGGGCAGGAGCTTGCCAAGCGGGCGCTCGAGATCGCGGCCGCGGGCCACCACAACATCCTCATGGTGGGTCCGCCCGGCTCCGGCAAGAGCATGCTGGCACGGCGCATAGCCGGGATTCTGCCGCCGTTGAGCGTGGAGGAGGCACTGGAGGTCACCCGTGTGCATTCCGTGGCGGGCCGGCTCGCCCCGGGGCAGGCGCTGGTCGTGAGTCGACCATTCAGGGCCCCGCACCACACCGCCTCCGAGGCGGCGCTGGTCGGCGGGGGGAGCTGGCCTCGCCCGGGCGAGGTCTCGCTCGCGCACCACGGCGTGTTGTTCCTCGATGAGCTCCCGGAGTTTCGGCGGACCGCCCTGGAAACGCTGCGCCAGCCGCTGGAGGATGGTGTCGTGCACGTCGGCCGGGCACGCCAATCGGTGACCTTCCCGGCGAGAGTCATGCTCGCTGCGGCAATGAACCCGTGCCCCTGCGGTCACTACGGCGATGGCGCCGGGAGGTGTGTCTGCCACGAAGGACAGGTTCGACGTTACACGCAGCGGGTCTCTGGCCCCCTGCTGGACCGGATCGACATGCACGTCGATGTCCCCGCCCTCCGGCCCGGTGAGCTGATTCGCCGACCGCCGGGCGAAAGCAGCGCCGTGATCCGGGAGCGGGTAGTCGCCGCCCGGGAAAGGCAGCGTGCGCGCTTCGTAGGCAGGCCGGGGATCTTCGCCAACGCCGACATGGGACCACGCGAGATCCGCGACTCGTGCCGGCTCGATGAGAAGGCGGAGTCGCTCCTCAAGACGGCCATACAGAGGCTTGGGCTCTCCGCGCGGGCGTATCATCGAGTGCTCAAGCTCGCCCGGACCATCGCCGATCTGGAAGGAGTCGAAGACATCAGGACGGCTCACGTGGCTGAGGCGGTGCAGTACCGGTCTCTGGACCGGGCGCGGGCGCGCTCCGGGGTGTGACAGCCGGGCCGTTCCCCACCGGTGCCACCGGACAGAATTCAGCTGCCATGCGCGTTCAAGGTGGCCGCCACCTGGGCGCGGGCAGGGGCGAGTCCGAGGAGTTCACGGCAATCCTCGCTACCACAACACATCCGCTGCGCCGCGCCGGGCTGAAGCCAGATGCCCTGCGAGGGTGTCGATCGTGTGTCGCTGTCGATCGTGTTTCGCTGCAGATGCTGCTGTCGTCTCGACGATCGCCGGGTCGGCGTCCGTCGCAGTCACCTGGGCGCCGTGGTTACCCAGATCGCAGACGGGTAGCGCCTGGAATCGGACGGGGAGCAGTCTACGATATGGCCGGTCGAACGTCCTGCCAGCAGAAGAGCCCCGGATGCCGGACGAAATCATCGCGCTGTTCGAGCACGGAGACTGGCAAGTTTCGGGACCGATTTGG
>DATMSC010000505.1:0-7673 GCA_035565595.1 Longimicrobiales bacterium
CGGGTGCGCGGGACCGCCGCAGATTTCCGAGGGCCGATGGCATACGACACTCCGTTCTGGGCGCACGAGCGCTGGGGCTCCGGGTGGGTGGGGGAGGACCCTGCCTGGGCGGAGCTCCACGACTATGACTTCGAGATGCGCGGCCCATACCGACCCGGGGCGCTTCTGGACGCGTACATCGAGTGGAAGCGGTTCCTGGAGGCTGAACGCGCCTCCGGGCGGGAGTGGGAAAGGCTCGAGCACCCGCGGGAAGCGCGAGGTGTTCTGCAGCGGTGGCGCGCGTGGCAGCGGCAGGCTCGCCGGCGGCGACGGGAGCGCGCCCGCCGGGTGCGGGAGGCCGAGTCACGGACGCCCGAATTCCGCACGGGTCGTTACGGATACGAAGGGGAATACGGCCGTCCGCGTGGCGTTCCGCCGTCCTACACCGGTCCTGGTCGCCGCTATGGTGACGGCGGTGGCGGCGCGTTTGGCAGGGTGGAGAGGAGTGAATGGAATCCGGATGCGTCGGGGGCCGGGTGGGAAGAGGATCGGCAGCCTCGCGCCGCGCGGGCGCCGCGCTGGGGTCGGCGTGGCCAACGGTACCGGTGAGTCCCGGGCGTCGCGGCCACGCCGGGATCTCGCCATAGTTGAATCTAATAGGCGTCGGGTTCCTCGATCGGATCTCGCGGGGTATGTTAAACAGCCGGAGAGCAACGGCGGACCGGACCGGGAGAGAGGCACTGCCACCCCGCGATGCGTTGGGGTGAGTGGGCACGCGCCTTCCGAGGCGAGGGCTTCCTCGGGAACAGCTGGTCGTCTCGAGCCTTGCCGAAGCCAACGGCCATTTCCCTGGCGGGCGTTTCCGGCCGCACCGCACGTTGAACGCATGGACCGCCTGCCGCGCGCGTCACGTTTCGCGGCCTTGCCTGGAAAGGATTGCGTGTGGACGTCATCGAAGCCATAGCCCGGCGGCGATCGGTGAAGGAGTACGAGCCGGAGCCGGTGCCGCGTGAGACGATCGAGCGGCTGCTCGAGCTGGCCATCCTCGCGCCGAACCACCGGATGACCGAGCCGTGGGGGTTCTTCGTCCTCGGCGACGCCGCGAAGGAGCGCTACGGCCACGTCCGGGCGCGTTTCAAGACTCTCGAGGTCGCCGACGGCGAGAAGGCGCAGCGCAAGCGGGCGCGGATCCTCGAGGAGACGGTGGCGATTCCGGCGATCCTCGCCGTGTCCTCCTATCTCGACGATGATCCGGTGACGCGCGAGGAGGATTACGCGGCGGTCTTCATGGCGATCCAGAACATCCTGCTGGCTGCGCAGGCATTCGGACTCGGGGCCAAGATCCACACCGGGCGTATCCTGGAGGACGATGAGCTGCGGGCCGCGCTCGACGTGCCCCGGGAGCACCGGCTCGTCGCGATCCTCCACCTGGGAAAGCCACGGGAGCTGCCCGCGCTCAAACCTCGCCGGCCCGCCTCGGAAGTTACGCACTGGCTGCCGTAAGATGGATGGCCCGGACCGGACGGTGACTGCGGGCGAGCCGGGTGACCGGCGAGCCCGCGAGCGGGCAGGGCACGCCGCCGTGTCCGGGTCCTCTGTAGAAGGATTCTTCGCCCGGTTGCGGGCCCGCGAGTTCTCCCGCCTCGACGCAGCGGGGCACACCTATCTGGACTACACGGGCGCCGGTCTCTACGCCGAGCGCCAGATTCGGGTCCACGCCGACTTCCTGGCAACGGAGGTCCTCGGTAATCCGCACTCGTGGAATCCGACCTCGCGTGTGGCGACGGAGCGGGTAGCGGCGGCGAGGGCCGCGGTGCTGGCGTTCTTCCGCGCCGATCCGGGCGAATACGACGTGATCTTCACGCCCAACGCTACCGGCGCGCTCAAGCTGGTGGGGGAGAGCTTTCCCTTCACGGCCGCGTCACGCTTCGTGCTCACTGCGGACAACCACAATTCGGTCAACGGGATCCGGGAGTACGCGCGCGCGGCCGGCGCACAGGTCGTCTACGTTCCGCTGGATCCGGAGCTCCGTCTCCCCGATATCGGCCGGTACCTGCCGCCTGTTACCAGGGACCGGCCTGGCCTTTTCGCATACCCGGCGCAGTCCAATTTCACGGGGGTGATCCATCCCCTGGCGCTCGTGGAACAGGCTGCGGCAGCGGGATATCGCGTGGTGCTGGACGCGGCGGCGTACGTGCCGACACACGCCCTCGACCTCTCCGCCGTGCATCCCGATTTCGTCTGCATCTCGTTCTACAAGATGTTCGGCTTCCCAACCGGCGTGGGCGCGTTGCTGGCCCGGCGGGATGCGCTGGTCGAGCTGCGGCGCCCCTGGTTCGCCGGAGGAACGGCCAGGTTTGCTCCCGGTCCGGACGGCACGCCCGCACCGGAGCTGACCGGTGAGGCGTTCGAGGACGGGACGCTGAACTTCCTCGGAATCGCGGCGGTGCCGGCGGGGCTGGAGCTGCTGCGCGAGATCGGGATGGGCCGACTTGAGGAGCATGTGCGCACCCTGACCGCCGGGCTGCTCAGGCGGTTCTCCGATCTGCTGCACGGGAACGGCGAGCCCCTCGTGCGCGTTTACGGACCCGCCGGCACGGAAGACCGCGGCGGCACTGTGGCGTTCAACGTCGTGGATCCCGAAGGCCGGGTCGTGGACGCCGGTGAAGTCGAGGAGCGGGCTGCGGAGGCCCGGATCTCCCTTCGGACCGGCGGGTTCTGCAATCCGGGCGCGGCCCATTTCGCGTTCGACTACTCGAGCATCGATGACTTCCCGGATTTCAGCACGCTGCACCCCGACCGCTTCACCATCGAGCAGTTCGCCGCCTGCCCGGACACGAAGCCGGTCGGCGCGGTGCGCGTCAGCTTCGGGATCGCAAGCGTATCCGCGGACATCGACCGCTTGATCGAAGTGCTGTCAGGATTCCGCGACCGGCCTGCTGGCCGTACCATGAGGGTGGTGCCGAAGCTGGTCGTGGGCTAGCTTCGCCGCGGCCCCGTGGCCAGGAGCGCTGCGCTGGCTCGCCGCCACAGCGCCATGGAGCTCATTTCGGCTGCGTCGCCCAACCCGAATACGAACGCCGAAGATCAGCGGCGTCGCGCCGAGGCGCGGGGCATCGCGGACTTGATCGCCCCTGTACACCGTGCCTCGCCGCACTTGGCGAGGCGGAAATCATGATCCATGAAACTCTTCCGCTACGGTGACCCCGGCCGCGAAAGGCCCGGTGTCGTGCTTCCCGAGGGTCGTCGCGTCGACGTCACGGAAATCGTGGGCGACTACGACGAATCGTTTTTCGCAGGTGACGGCATCGTCCGCCTTCGTGAGGCAATCTCGAACGCTTCGGACGGCCTTGGCCCGGAGGTCCCGGAGGGCGTGCGCCTGGGTCCGCCGATCGCCAGGCCGGGCAAGATCCTGTGCATCGGGCTCAACTACCGCGACCACGCTGCCGAAACCGGGGCGGAGCCGCCAGCCGAGCCCGTGGTTTTCATGAAGGCGACCAGCGCGCTGAGCGGACCGGATGACGACCTCATCCTCCCGCGCGGCAGCGAGCACACGGACTGGGAGGTCGAGCTCGCCTTCGTGATCGGGAAACGGGCGTCGTACGTGGACGAGGCGGACGCGATGGAGCACGTCGCCGGCTACGTCCTGCACAATGACGTTTCCGAACGGCATTTTCAGCGCGAACGGGGCGGACAGTGGGTCAAGGGCAAGAGCTGCGACACCTTCGCGCCGCTCGGCCCCATGCTCGTTACCCGCGACGAGGTTCCGGCCTGGGACCGGCTGGACGTCTGGCTGCGCCTCAACGGCGAGACGATGCAGCAGGGGAACACGTCCGCGATGATCTTCGGCGTGCCGTTCCTCGTGAGCTATCTGAGCCGATTCATGTCGCTCCTTCCGGGCGACGTCGTCTCGACCGGTACGCCGGCGGGCGTCGGTCTCGGCAGGAAGCCGCCGCGATTCCTGGTGGACGGCGACGTTCTCGAATACGGGATCGAGGGACTCGGTTCCGCCCGCAAGCGGGTCCGCGCGTCCGGACGGTGATGGAGTCGACATCGTCGCCCGATTCTCCCCACGCGCCTGGTGCTCCGGCACCGGCAGTCGGCCGCCTTCCATTCGGTCGCCTCTCAACGGGCGAGTCCATCGACCGATACTCCGTTACCGGAGCGGGCCGCCTCGAGCTGGACGTCATCACCTACGGGGCCCGGATCCAGGCGCTCCGGGCGCCCGACGCTCACGGGAGGCTTGATGACGTTGTCCTGGGTTACGACGACATCTCGGGTTACGAGGACGACTCGCCCTACCACGGTGCCGTATTGGGCCGCGTCGCCGGACGAATCCGCGGCGGCGAGTTCACGCTCGACGGCGTCCACTACCGGCTTCCTCTGAATCTCGGTGCACATCACATCCACGGCGGGCCGCGCGGAGTCAGCCGACGAGTCTGGGAGGCAGAACCGTTCGTCGATGGGCGAGTCGCGGGCGTCGTGCTCCGGTACCTGAGTCCCGACGGCGAAGAAGGATACCCGGGGACAGCGAGCTTCCAGGTCACGTACACGATCCACCCCGATGACACGCTCCGGATCGAGTACGTGGCCACTGCGGATCGCGCCACGCCGGTGAACCTGTCGCAGCACGTCTGGTTCAACCTGGCCGGCGAGGGGAGCGGCGATGTGCTCGACCATGTCCTGATGATCGACGCGGAAGCCTTCGCAGTCCTCGATCCGGAGCTCCTGCCGACCGGGGGGGTCGCGCCAGTTGCGGGTACGCCGCTCGACTTCCGCTCGCCCCGCCGGATCGGTGAGCGGATCCGGGACGATCATCCGCAGATCCGGCTGGCCGGCGGGTACGACCACTATTTCATTCTCTCACGGCGCCGGTCGACAGTGACCCCGGCTGCCCGCCTGTCTGATCCCCGGAGCGGCCGTGTGCTCGAGCTGTACACCTCGGAGCCCGGACTCCAGCTCTTCACGGGGAACTTCCGGGGCGAGCACTCGGCGAAGCGCGGCCATGTCTATCGACCCCATGCCGGCGTGTGCTTGGAAACCCAGCACTTTCCTGACGCACCGAACCAGCCGCACGCGCCATCGGTTATCCTGCGCCCCGGCGAGGCGCTGGGCTCGTGGACTGAATTCAGGTTTCGCGCGCAGGCGCGGGCGCGATGAGCGCCCTCAGGACGTCGGCCTCGGACCGGGCGACGTCGCGGGTGGGGTGCTGTTCCGTCGGGCGTGAAATTCACGAGGCGTCCCCTTGCCGTCGCTTGACCGGCGGTCGCCCGTAGCGCCACTTTCAGGATCGATCCCGGCGCGGACCAGGCCACGCCAGCTTCCGACCATTACTCCACGGACCGATATGAAAGAGCTTTGCGCTTACGCGCTCACGCTCGCGCTGTCGTTCCCGGCGCTCGCCTTTGCCCAGGAGTTCGAAGGCGATGAAGGGGCCGTTGCGCAGAATACCGAGCAACCAGGATCGAGGCCGAGGGCGGTAGCCGTTCGCGCTGAAGTCGCGCCGTCCATCGACGGCCGCCTGGACGACGCTGCGTGGGCACAGGCACCGCTCATCGACACCTTCACCCAGCGCGATCCCGTCGAGGGTGCACCGGTCAGCGAGCGGACCGAAGTCCGTATCGTCTACGACGATCAGGCGATCTACGTCGGTGCCCGACTGTACGACCGGAGCCCGGTCAGCAAGCGCCTCGGGCGGCGCGACATGCCGCTCGCCGGCTCCGACTGGTTCCGCGTCGCCTTCGACAGCTACCTCGACCGGCGCACCGCGTTTCGCTTCGACGTGAACCCGGCGGGCGTCCGGCGGGACGGTGTCCTGGGTGGAGGTGGCGGCTTCGGCGGTGGTGGGGGAGGCGGCGGTGGAGGTGGTGGAGGAGGAGGTGGTGGAGGTTTTACCGGCTCCGACGGCGATCTGAGCTGGGATGCCGTCTGGGATGTGGCCGTGACGGAGGACGCCGAAGGCTGGACCGTGGAGATGCGGGTGCCCTTCAGTCAGCTGCGATTCAGCCCGGCCACCGAGCAGGTCTGGGGGATCCAAATCGAGCGCGTGATCGACCGCACGCAGGAGCTGGCCCAGTTCGCATTCACGCCCAGGTCCGTTACGACCGGCCCGGCGAGGTTCGGCGATCTCCACGGGCTGAGCGGAATCCGGCCGGGACGGCCCCTCGAGATCATACCATATGGCCTGAGCCAGGGGAGCTTCGCCGCCCAGAGCGCGAATGCCCTGGTGGACCGGCGGGAGTTCGAGGTCAATGCAGGGGTGGACGTGCGCTATCGCGTCACGTCGAACCTCGCGCTCACGGCCACCTTCAATCCGGATTTCGGCCAGGTCGAGGTCGACCCGGCGGTCATCAATCTGAGCGCGTTCGAGACCCGGCTCACCGAGCGGCGCCCGTTCTTCGTGGAAGGCTCGAGCAGCTTCAACTTCGGGGGCGGCATCTTCGGCCCTGGCGGCAACGCGTCGAACCTCCTGTATTCTCGCCGTGTCGGTCGCCCGCCGCAGCTCGCCGTTCGTGCCACGCACGTGGAGGCGACCGGCGTTACCGGAATCCTCGGAGCCGCGAAGATCTCCGGCAAGACGGCCAGCGGCTGGAACATCGGCGCGCTCTACGCGCTCACCGGCGAGGAGAACCGCCGGTACCTGGACGATGAGGGGAGTGAGGTCATGGCGCTCGCCGAGCCGATGACCCACTACTTCACCGGCAACCTCAAGCGCGAGCTGCGGCAGGGACAGTCGTCCATTGGCGGTATGCTCACCGCCGTGGTCCGGGATGTCTCCGACGCACGGGCGGAGGAGGCGCTCCATTCCCAGGCGTTCGCCGGTGGCGTGGATTTCCTCCACGAATGGGCGAACCGGAGCTGGGCGCTCGGCGGATACTTCTCGGCGAGTCACGTGCGCGGGAGCGAGGCGGCGATCCGGGCCACGCAGCGCGCGTCGAGCCGCTATTTCCAGCGCCCGGACTCCGACGGCCTCGAGGTCGATCCGTCGCTGACATCCCTCACCGGTTACGCCGGAACGGTCCAGCTCCGGAAATCATCCGGACAACACTGGACAGGCGACTTCTGGGTCGGCTTCATCACACCGGAATTCGAGATCAACGATCTGGGTTTCCTCCAGCGCGTCGACCGGATCGCTACCGGCGGGATGATCCGGTATAGCTGGCGGCAGCCGGGCAGCTTCCTCCGGAACTGGAACGCCAGCATCAGTCAGAACCACGCGGTCAATTTCGATGGCGACCTCATCGAGCGCGTGATCAGGGCGAACCTGGCCATGACGCACCTCAACTACTGGGAGTTGAGCATGGGAGGCTCCATCGAACCGGCGAAGATCGATGACCGCCTCACGCGCGGCGGCCCGATCGCCAGAGTGCCGACCGAATGGACAGCCCGCGTCGGCATCGATTCAGATCCGCGTCGTAACGTCATCGGCGGCGTCTCCGTCAACTTCAGCGGTAATGCTGCCGGCAGCCGCAGCCGGACCCTACAGGGCAACCTCGAGATTCGTACCTCGCCCAACTGGAACCTCACGCTCAGCCCTCGCTGGCAGAAGAGCAGCACGGATGCGCAGTTCGTCACCACCCGCACGGATGCGCAGGCGAGCGGTACATTCGGGACGCGCTACATCTTCGCGCCGCTCGAGCAGACGGAGCTGAGCATGGTGACGCGTCTGAACTGGACGTTCACGCCCAATCTCT
>DATMSC010000506.1:0-7890 GCA_035565595.1 Longimicrobiales bacterium
GCCGCACCGTCGGCGAGGCACGATTACATCCCGGGAATCCGCTCCCCGGGATGCGGGTTCCGTTCGCCCGGGTGCCATGGCACGATGCTGATCTTCCCGTCCGTACTCAGGATCGCCCACTTGACCTGGTCCATGGTCTCGATCCCGGCCTGATGCATGGCGGCAAGGAGCTCGTCGGGTGAAATCCGTTCCCGCTCCAACTGTCGTGGTACCAGGTAGCCATGTTGCACGAGCACGGTGGGGCTCCCCTCGATGGCCCGCTCCGCCCACCTGAACCGATACGTCAGGACGGACGTCAGGAAGACCAGTCCCACCAGCGTTGCCACGCCCACGAACGCGTTCGTGAGCGAGTCATCCGATTGCGTGAGCGCATTGGTGATCATCTCGGGGATGAGCAGGAGCACCACGATATCGAAGGGGCCCAGCTCGCCGAATTCGCGTTTTCCGATCACGCGCATGGCGGCCATGAGGAAGAAGTAGACGAGCGTGACGCGTACGACGGTGTCCATCTCGGTACTCCCTCCCTGTCATGGCAGGATGAACGACCGGAGCCGGATCGCACGGTCGATCCCATCGCCGCGAAATGCGACTTCGCCGCCCACCCACCCGGGCATGGCGGGCGTGAGGTCCAGGCGCACGACGGCGGTCGCCCCGCCCGCGATCTCCAGCACTGGCGTAGCGCCGTGATGATCCAGTGGCGGCGTCGCACGGACCTCGACGAACTGGCTCAGGTACGCCGAATCGACCACCACCGTGAGGGCGCGGATTGCCGGTGCGAGGTTGGTCAGGTGCAGGCGCAGGTGCACCGGCTTCTGATAGCGTTGCCGCGTGGTGAGCTCGTACTCCACCTGCCACTCGCCGTTTGTGAACGCCGCGCGAGTGGTCGCGGCGTCGAGCACCCCGAGCAGGTGGAGCGCGGGGAGGAGCAGGAGCAGGGGGATACCAACGGCCTGGAGCGGCGTGACCCGGAACCGGCGGGGGAAGTCGGGCGGCGGCGGGGGCTGAGCGATGTTGTCCACAACGCGTTTACGGTTCGCCCGGGTCGATGATTTCAACACGCCCGCGGAGCTGGCCATTCAAGCCCCGCGCCACGCCCCACCACGGACACGGCGCCATGGGTGACATCTGGATAGAGCGTCGTGCCAGGCGGTCGACGCCTGCCCTTGCTTCAGTCGCCCGGCGACTCCATCCATCAATGGTCGACCGGCTTCCGGTGCGCCGCGCCCAAGCCGGCGCCCGCCATCGGGTCGACGTCACGCAGTTCCCGCCGTGTCCGGGCGCCAGCAGCGCCCGACCCGAGCAGTTGTCTTCCGCCTCACGGGGGTTCTCATGTCCACGACTACCCGATTCCTCCTGGCAGCCTGTCTGATAGTATCCGCGAACGTGCCGGCCGCTGCCCAGGAAGTCCGCTACGTCAACGTTTCCCGCATGGAGCTCAGCGGTCCGCTCGGGGCCGTCGTCGGCGCCTTCGGCGGTGGCGAGTCCCGTACCACCACGTACATCAAAGGCAGCCGCATGCGGGTGGACGCCGATGCCATATCCACGATCTTCGACTACGCGACCGGCAGCATCGTGACGCTCCGGCACGACACGCGCCAATACTCGGAGATGTCACTCGCCGACATGCAGCAGATGGCGACGGCGATGGCCGCGCAGTTGACCGGCGCTCAGGCTCAGCAGACCGGCGACGACGCGCAGCTTTCCATCGACGTGCGGGTGGAACGCACGGGTGAGCGTCGCGCGATCGGCGGATCGAACGCCGAACAGCACTACATAGTCATCGAAACCTCTTCGACCTACGCGGCAAACGCCCAGCAGGGCGGTGCCGCTGGCCGCATGGTCGTGCTGGTCGACTCCTGGCGATCGACGGAGACTCCGATCTATCGCGCCATGGAGAACATCCAGGCGGAACAGCTCGCGGCGTACAGCCAGGCCATGGCCGGTGGCGCCGGCGCGTTCATGGGCGATCCGCGCTTCAACGAGGCGCTGCAGGCCGCCGCGGAGGCAATGAAGGACCTCGACGGTGTGCCGCTCCTCGAGACGTCGACCATCTACATCGTCCCGGAGGGCCAGGAGTTCGACCTCGCCGCCGCCATCGCCGGCGACGACGATGCCGGCAACCGGCCGGACCTCGGCGCAGCTGCCGGCCAGGCGCTGGGAGGCGCACTCGGTGGTGCGCTCGGCGGGATCTTCGGCGGGGGTCGTCAGCAGCAGCCGGAGCCCGAACCGCCTCCCACGCCCCGTCAGGCGCGGCTATTCTCCGTGACGAGCGAAGTCGTGGAGATCGCAGAGGGTGGGGTGGATGACGCCGTTTTCGAGGTTCCCGGTGGCTACACCCGCGTGGAGCCGGAAGCGGTTTTCGGCGCGGGAGCGGCTACCGGTCGTTGAGCGCGCCGCGGCAGGGGCGTCCATGACGCGGAGGTCCCGGTCATCCTGAGCGCGCGCCGCGTATCACCGGACGCCCCGACCTTGTTCGGTCGAGGCACGACGGGTATCATTTCGACCAAATCTTCGAATCCTCCGGCCCGCGCTGCTCGCGCGGGCCGCATACTTTCCTTCATTTGCCGGACCGGATTCGATGCCGGAAAAACGTTGGTGGACCCGGGACGCCGTGCAACCACCGGAAGGGGTGCCACCATCCGATCTGAACGCCCTGGAAACTCTCCTGCTCCGCACACTGGAGCGCGGTTTCCGGTGGATGTATTTCCCGCCTCCACTGGAGCGGCTCTTCGAACAGGAGACAGGTCCGGCACGGAGTCGGCATCTCGTGCTCACCGGCATCGTATGCGCTCTGTGCACGCTCGCATACACGCTCTATGCGCTCGCCGATCGCCAGCTCCTGCCGGGCTCGTCCAGCGCCGTCTACGTGCTGCGGTTCGGGATCGTCACACCGGTCGTGCTCGCAGCTTCGTTCGCTGTGTGGCTGGGGCTCAGGCCGCTCGCGCGCGAGCTCACCGTCGCCGTCGCGCTGAGCGCGGGGCCCATCCTGATGCTCGCGATTTCCGGGATCGAAGCGGATTCGGATCTTTCCGCCCTGCGCGGCACGATGATCCTCGTGCTCCTCGGCGCCACCGTGTTCGTGCGCCTGCGCTTCTGGTTCGCCGTCGGTGTCTGCGTCGCGTTGACGACGCTCCAGCTCCTCGTGCCGCCCCTGGCCGGTGTGCCCCAGCCGGCAAATGTGCCGCTGCTCCTGATCACGGTCGTGGTGGCCCTCGGCGCCAACTATTCGATTGAACGCGAACACCGCACGAACTACCTCCACCGGCTATTCGCGCGTGTCCAGTCACGAAAGCTCGAGGAGGTGGCGGTTCACTGGCAGCTGATTTCCGAGCGCGACCCGCTGACGGGTATCGAGAACCGCCGTTCGCTCGACAGAAAACTCGAAGCTCTTTACGACCGCGGCGAACAGTATTCGATAATCCTGATCGATGTGGACGGGTTCAAGGCATTCAACGACCAGTACGGCCACCAGCAGGGCGATGAATGCCTCCGCCGTATCGCCGCAATTCTGCGGGCATCGCTGAGGCGAACCACGGACAGCGCGGCGAGGCTCGGCGGCGAGGAGTTTGCAGTGGTGCTACCCGATACCAGCGTCGAGAGGGCGAGGGTCGCCGCTGAGCGGATGCGGAGGGCAGTGCTCGAGCTGCGCATTCCCCACACCGGCTCCGCCGCCGGTGACATCGTGTCGATAAGTGCCGGCGTCAGCGCCACGGATGGCAGCGAACCGCCGTCCAGCGTGATCGCGAGGGCGGACGCCGCGCTCTACGAAGCCAAGTCGGCCGGGCGCAATCGTGTGGTCATGGCCGGGCCAACCGCGTCGGAGGCCCGCGCCAGCCAGTGATCGGTGGGCGAGGGGCATGCACCACGGTGCGCGCTCCCGGCGCTGCCATTGCCGCGGCACCCCTGCCCCATTTGCCCGGATGGCCATGATCGGCCCTGCCACGCACCAGGACTACGTCATGAAGCTGCTCGTTGCGACCGAAAGCGAAGTGTACGTCGTGGATGCCGAGGGCGGGACGATGGAGCCCGGCTACGGCGTGGCCGGGCTGCGCCCCACCTGCCTCGCCGCCCATCCTTCCGCGCCCGGAGTTGCGTGGTGCGGCACGAATCGAAGTGGCGTTCTTCGAACGGAGGAGGGCGGCAGGAACTGGCATCCCGCGGGACTCGACGGGCGTCGAGTCATGGCGCTTGCCGCCAGCCCGGCTGAGCCCGGGACCGTATGGGCCGGTACCGAGCCGAGCGAAGTCTTCTGCCTGGGCGGTGACGGCATTTGGCACTCAACCGCGGAGCTGAACACCCTCCCCTCTTCCCCGACCTGGGCGTTTCCGCCCCGGCCGGAAACACACCACGTGCGCTGGATCGAGTGCCACCCGAGGGAGGCCGGCCGGCTCTGGGCCGCCATCGAAGCCGGTGCGCTCATTTCGACGGAGGACGGCGGTCGGAGCTGGCGGGACCGCGTGCCGGGCGGGCCGTACGATACGCACGAGATGGCGATCCACCCGGACCGACCGGACACGTTGCGCGTTTCCGCGGGCGACGGCTATTACGAGAGCCACGACGGCGGCGCGACCTGGGCAAGGCCGATGGATGGCTTCGAGGTCGGGTATCTCCGCAGCGTCGCGATCGATCCGGGCGACCCGGATGTGGTGCTGGTCTCCGCGTCGTCGCGGCCGCGGTCAGCGTACGTCGCGGGTGCGTCGGACGGCAGGGTGTACCGGCGCGAGGGGTCCGGGCTCTGGGAGCGGGTCCGTAGCGGCTGGCCTGACGTGCCCCGAACCATCGCACCGCTGCTGCTCGCCGGGTCCGCGGCCGGCGAACTGTGGGCGGCGGACGAACGCGGCGTCCACGGCTCGGACGACGGAGGGCGGAGCTGGTCACTCGTCGCCGCCTACCCCTCACCCCCGGACCACCTGCGGGGGCTGACGCTCCTCACCGAACCCCGATAGCCGGAGTGTCGCCGACGCCTCGGACGCCGCCTCGGACTAAGTGGCGTCCTGGTCCGTCGATTTTGGAGCGGCCATGATCCCCAGATAGGCGCCGAGCGCCGCGACGGCGAAAACCGCGATCTCGTTCGACCTCGGCAGGCCGAGGTCGACGCCCAGCATGTTGATGCCGAGCGCGAACCACGCGACGGTGCCGAGCAGACCGCCAAGCACCGCGCCGAGGATCTGGTGCCGGAGCCGGATCCGCCGATCGCGCTGCCGCACGGTCACGACTGCACCGCCAAACACGCTCCCCAGCAACCCAGCCAGGAGGAACGCTACCGGCCATGTGAACTCGACCGTCGCGACTGCCTCGCCGAAACCCGGTGCGGACGCCGTGATCACCGCAGTACCGATGCCCGACGACCGGATCGTGGTGATGGCGCTGCCGGCGGCGCCGAGTTCGAGGATCTGTGCGTCCAGCTCGCCCATCGTCGCGGCGAGCGTGGCTGATGCGCGCTGCTCGTCGGCACCACCGCGGACCAGGACAGTGATCGGGGCGCTTCCCACGCCCCACCCGGGGACGCGCGGTGGCGCCGTGACCACGAGCGTAGGTCGCACCGGTATCCACACGTCGTGCCCCGAGAGATCGAAATCCGGCACGATGTGCAGCCTCAGTGAGTCGATAGCGGCGCGCGTATGCAGCTCCACGAAGTACAGGTCGTTCGTACGGCTGACTTCCACGCGCTCGGGGGCGATGCCGTCCGCGTCGCCGAGGAACCGGAATCCGACTGTCGTCGGGAGCGGTTTCGCCTCGCTCGGGCTCAGGCTGTCGTTTACGGCGATGGCGAGCCTGCCGCGGAACTCGCCGGTCGCAGGATCCCAGCGGAGCGGTCTGTCGACCTTGATCACCGGTCGGAGCGTCCAGATCCCGCTGCCCGTCGCATCAGGCGTGAGCAGACGGAACGGGAGCGCCCGGAACGGCGTATCGACCTCGGCCCCCGGCGTCGCCGTGACCACCGCACCGCCTGCCGCGCCCGAGGAACCCTCCGGATCCGGCGGTGAGGGCGCGATTTCGGCGGGCACGCGTGGCCCTGTCACCTCCCGCAACGCCTCGCCGGTCGGGAGCACGAGCATCGTGCCGACTTCCAGGGCTACGCCGTCGGGACGGACCACAGCGGTGTCGACACCGCCATCGCGGAGGACCGTCACCGCCTGTTCTGCCTGGACCGTCGGCAGCGTGCGCAACCGCTCTGCCGATACGACCGGGCGCTGCGCCAGTCCGGGTGATGGCAGCACCGCGAGCAGAACCAGCAACGCAGTGACGGGGAGCATCCAGCTTCGGCAGCGAATGGCAGGTCGGGTGGTGGACGTCGGCGCCATGGTTCCCGCTCCATCGGAGTGGTGGGTGGTGAGGTGTGCCGGGGACCCGGGGAGAGGCGCGTCGTCACGCCGTGCGGGGAAGGGTGCAACGGCTCCGCGACGGCCATCGACGGACTGGCATCATCAGTCCCGTCTTGTGGCGCCGGTGGGCCGTAGCACTCAAGTGGATATATGGTCGACCTCTGTGGCGCGGCAAGTCACGACATCCACGCCGCCTCCCCACCACCGTCGTCCGAACGGCGCAGCGTGGTGCTCTCGGGCGCTTTCTCGACTCGCCATTGATGTAGCGCATCCCGGGCGGCAGTTCTTCGCACGTTCACGCGCGTCTCCACCACCGTGACGGCGGATCCCCGGGCTCACGAAAGCCCCGGCGATCATCTTACTGAGTCGTGCGTCGCTCGCTCTGGTGTCGCAGCGCAAAAGCGCATGCAGCTTGCAGTTACGGTGTTCATGCCGCTCGGCTGCGCAGCGCTGCCGGCGCGGCCCCGATCTGCATACCGGAGCCGGAGGCGATTCATGGTCACGCGTGCGATCGAGGACAGGGTGCAGGCGGTGACGGAACGGCTGGAGCCGGTCGGCAGGGTAGGATCCAGGTTGGCCGGGCTGCTGCACCGCGCTGCCATCAGCTCCCGGCAGGGACGCGTCATCACCGACGTGCTCCACGGGAGCTGGCTCGGCCACCCGCTGCACGCGGTGCTGACGGACGTGGCCATCGGGGCGTGGGCGCTCGGCGGCGCTTTCGATGCCGCCGGCCGGATCACCGGCTCCGACTTCGCGCGCCGCACCGGAGATGCTCTCACCGCCGCCGGCATCGCCGCGGCAGTCCCCACCGCGGTCACGGGGCTGACGGACTACTCCACGGCGCCGCACCCGGCCATGACCACGGCCACACTCCACGGCGCCCTCAACACCGGAAGCCTTGCGCTGTACGTTCTCTCGCTGCGGGAGCGAAGGGGCGGCAGGCGAGGACGGGCGCTGGCGCTGTCCTCATTCGCTCTGGCCATGGTCGGTCTGTCCGCGTGGCTCGGCGGCCACCTCGTGTACAGGCACCGCGTCGGCGTCGACCACAGCGAGCGCTTCACCGGCCCCGTCGACTGGACTCCCGTCATCGACGCCGATGATCTCCCCGGCCTGACTCCGGTGCGCATCGAGGTGGAGGGAAAGGGCGTGCTGCTCTACCGGGAAGGAAACGACGTCTACGCGATCGGCGCCGTCTGCAGCCACGCGGGCGGGCCTCTGGAGGAGGGGCGCTTCTCCGATACCTGCGTCCAGTGCCCCTGGCACGACTCGGTCTTCGACCTGAGCGACGGCCACGCCATTCACGGTCCGGCAACGCAACCCCAACCCGTCTTCGACGCACGTATGCGCAGCGGGCGGGTCGAGATCCGGTTGCGGCAGGGTTGATCCGGGAACCGGGGTTCAGCGCATCGCTGACGGTTTCCAAAGATTCGGGGGCGTATTCCTGCTCCCGACCGCCAGTGGTGCGGGGCGCTTCCCGCGCCTGAAGCCCAACACAGATATGTCGCTTCGAGTCTTCGCGGGTGAGCCCGGAAAGTATAACGCGCAGAGGGGTTTCGCCTTTTCG
>DATMSC010000507.1:0-3324 GCA_035565595.1 Longimicrobiales bacterium
TCCCTGGCAAGGAAGCGGTCGACGTTGTCGCGGCTGCGGTCCAGGATCACGTCGATGTAGCGATCCCGGGCACCCCACGGGTCGTGGAAGACCTCCGCGGCGGCCTCAGCGTATCTCGGGGCCAGCGTGTCGCGCAGCCAGTCGAGCGCGGCGCGCAGCGGCTGCCGCCACGCCTGCGTCCACCCCGGCTGCCCGCCGGTGCTGCAGCCGCAGTCGCTCCGCCACCGTTCCACCCCGTGCGCGCAGCTCCAGGAGGTGTTCTCCAGGATCTCGACCTCGTGCGTCGGCGGGTACAGCTCGAGGTACTCGCCGTAGTTGGTCAGCTTCGCCAGACGGTGACTCTCGATGTGACGGATCGCGTACGAGAGCGCCATTTCCCCGTGCCGATGGTGATGGCCGTACGTCTCGCCGTCAGTGGCGATGTGGGAAAGCTGCGGCCAGTCGCGGTCGTGGGAGAACGCGCCGACCAGGCGGGACGCGAACCGCTCGCCGTTGCGGAGCAGCCCCTCGAAAGCGACCGCGCGCGAGATCGGGCCGTCGTAGAAGAAGAGGTCGATGTGCTTCCCCGACGGTAGGTACTGCCGGTAAGCGCGGGAGGGGTCGATCCGGCCGCCGGTCACGTCCTGCCACTCGTCGCGCCCGATCTGCCGGATGCGCTTCGCCTGGTGCGGCGCCAGGACCGTGAACCGGATTCCGGCCGCGACCAGTGCTTCCAGCACGTCCAGATCCACCGCCGTCTCCGGCAGCCACATCCCTTCCGGTTCCCGCCCGAACCGATGCCGGAAGTCCCGGATCCCCCAGTAGATCTGCGTGCGCCTGTCGCCCGGGTTCGCGAGCGGCAGGATCATGTGGTTGTACGCCTGGGCCATGGCGGAGCCGTGCCCTGAGAAGCGGCGCTGGCTCTCGCGGTCCGCCTCGAGGATCGACCGGTAGGTGTCCGGATCGTTCTCCTCCAGCCAGACCAGGAGCGTGGGGCCGAAATCGAAGCTGATCCGGCCGTAGTTGTTCACGATCTCGATGATGCGGTCCCGGGCATCGAGGATCCGCGACGCGCCGTTGCGCGCGTAGCACTCGACGTTGATCCGCTCGTTCCAGTCGTGGTAGGGGTAGGCCGAGTCCTGCAGCTCGATCCGTTCGAGCCACGGATTCTCCCTCGGCGGCTGATAGAAGTGGCCGTGAATGCAGACATAGCGGTCCATGCTGCGCCCCCTGTCCCAATCTATCTCCACGGCGGCGGCAAGGGCCGTCGCCGCTTCATTCGTTGTCTCGCGATCGTCCATCCCGCGCATGCGGGCGCCGCGATCCTCCGGATCGCGCGAACGGTCAGGACGACGGCGCCGGTTCGCGGACGTATAGGACGAAAGCGTCGCCGGCCAGTGGCACCGTCGCGGTCGCCGTCCCATCGGCGACGATCGTGGCGGGCGCCGGGCTGCCGGCGCCGCCCCACGCGCGATCCTCGGAATCCAGTCGCTTGCGCCAGAGTCCGGCCGGCAACGCGAGCCCCACGCTCGCCGAGGCGCTGCCGAAGTGGAAGACCGCGAGCGCATGGCTGTCTTCGTGCCAGCGACGTGAGACCAGCACCGATTCGCCCGCGACCAAGACCTCCTGCCGGTCGCGGTCCAGCCGCGCCAGCGCCGGGGTCTCGCGACGTGCGCGGAGCAGCTCCCGATAGAGCGCGCGCAGCTCGCGGTGGCCGGGTTGGTCGGCGAGCGACGGGTTCAGTATCGCGCTCCGGAACACGGCTTCGTCAGCCGGATCCGGCGGGTGCGCCCGCCAGCCGAACTCTGCCTGCCGCCCCCGGCGCACCATTTCGAGCAACGCCGGGTCCGAGTGGCTCACGAAGTATGGGAACGGCGCCGTTTCGCCGTACTCCTCGCCCATGAACAGGAGCGGCACCGACGGCGAGAGGAGGACGACGCCGGCTGCCAGCCTCAGCGCGGGCGGCGGGACGAGTATCGCGAGGCGCTCGCCACGCGCCCGGTTGCCGACCTGGTCGTG
The DNA here is from genome assembly GCA_035565595.1 of Longimicrobiales bacterium. GTDB lineage: Bacteria > Gemmatimonadota > Gemmatimonadetes > Longimicrobiales > RSA9 > DATMSC01. Next base: position 1,999 of record DATMSC010000507.1, read on the forward strand.
ATTCTGCGCGAAGACGACGACCTGCGCGCCGGTCACGCCGTGCGCCGGCCGACCGTGCCGCCGCTTCCGAAATGCCGAATATCTGCCGGCGTAGACGAACGGCGCCTCGAACGCCGTCGCCAGGTCGTCGATCCTGCCGAAGTCGACGTAATACCCGTCCCGCTCGCCGGTGAGGAGTGCGTGCAGCGCGTGGTGGAAGTCATCGCTCCAGAGCGCGTCCAGCCCGACCCCGCCGCGCTCCGGCGGGAGCACGAGCCGCGGGTCGTTCGCGTCGCTCTCGGAAAACAGGTACACCTGGCGGCCCAGCTCGCGTGCGCGGGCGTGCACCGCCGCAGCCAGCTCCTCCAGGAACGGGTACGCCGACGTGTCCACGATCGCGTGCACCGCGTCCAGCCGAAGCGCGTCGATGTGGAAATCGGTGACCCAGTAAAGCGCGTTCTCGATGTAGTACCTGCGCACCGCGTCGGCACACGCGCCATCGAAGTTCAGCGCCACGCCCCATGGCGTGCGGTACCGGTCCGTGAAGTACGGGCCGTAGGCGGCGAGGCAGTTCCCCTCGGGTCCAAGATGGTTGTACACCACGTCGAGGACGACGGCGAGGCCCCGGTCGTGGCAGGCGTCGACGAGGCGGCGCAGGCCGTCCGGTCCGCCGTACGTGTTCTGCACCGCGAAGGGGAAGACGCCGTCGTATCCCCAGTTGCGCGCACCCGGGAACTGCGCGACGGGCATGAGCTCGATGGCTGTCACGCCCAGGTCGCGGAGCGAATCGAGACGGGGGATGATGGCGTCGAACGTACCGGCGTCCGTGAACGTGCCGACGTGCAGCTCGTAGAGGACGTAGTGGTCCAGGGAGAGTCCCGTCCAGTCGTCGTCGTGCCACTCGAAGTTGGGGTCGACGAGGGCGCTGGGGCCGTGCACGCCGTCGGGCTGCCACCGCGAGGCGGGGTCGGGGAGCAGGAGGCCGCCGGGAAGCCGGAAGCGGTAGCGGGTGCCGGGCGCGATGTCCGGCCACTCGCCATAGTGGTAGCCGTCCCCCTCCGGTTCCAGACGCAGCACTCGTCCCGGCGAGTCCCCGAGCACCAGCTCTACGAATTCGGCGTCGGGCGCCCAGACCCGGAACGCGCACGCGCCATCGGGGAGCAGCTCCGCGCCGAGACGTCGCGACCGGGACATCACGCTTCCGACCATGCGCCTTGAGGGCAGCATGGACCGGGCCGGCGAGTAGGCCGCGGGCTTCGCCTGCTTGCCGACACCGGCCGAAGTGCTGCGCAGCGGACTCGCCGGATCCCGCGCCCGCGTCACGCCGCTGGCCCCTCGCTCTTCAGG
>DATMSC010000508.1:0-1856 GCA_035565595.1 Longimicrobiales bacterium
CCCTGACGCCCGAGCTCGATCGCCGTCGCCCGGCCGATGCCGGAGCCGCCCCCGGTCACGAGCGCCACCTTGCCGGCAAACTGTCCTTCATTGGTCATGGTTTTCGATCCTCTTCACGCTTGCATATGATCGTGGTCGAACTGCGTGCCCCCGGTTTACCGGAGCCGCCGTGCAGAACCCATCAGCTCGGGATTGTACCGTCGCCGGATCGGGAGCGCGCGCTGCCGTTGGCGACTTCGGCCGTGCAGCCGTGCCCCAGTGTCCCGGCGAATGCCCCGCGCATGAAGGTCTCCAGGGGCGACCCCTGAAACCGGAGGTCATCCACACTGGCGGCACCGGGAGCCTGGAACAATGCGTTCAGGGCGGCACGCACAACGCGTAACCCGCGTACCTACGCACCATGTGGGGCGGGGATAGTTCTGATGGACCCCTTGCCATGACGCGTATCACTCGCTAAGATGCTAGAGAGGAAACGTCGTCGAAAACGAGACGATGCTGTGTGAACGGCGTCAATTGAGGCCCCAACGACCCGTTTCGGCCTTCGGAGGTTCTGATGAACGCAGGTGAGTCCTGGGAGACCGCTGGCGATCATCGGCCTCGTCGTTTGTCCGGTGCGGCTGGGAGACCGGAGCAGGGCGACAGCATGCGATGAATCGTCCCAGCGACGATGGCTGACGGTGGGGCCGGGTGATCACGTCCCGGGCATTGGACAGTCGAATCGGGGAGGAGAGCTGCCATGAGCAGCGCATTTGAGGGGTTGGTTCTGAACGGGCGTCTGAGTCGTCGGGCGTTCGCCGCCCGGGCGTTTGCCGGCGCCGGGTTGCTCGCCCTTGGCCTGCAGCGCTCGGCCACCGTCGGCGCCGCCGGCTTCGGCCCGGGCGATGAGGTGGTGACCACCGACGCGGTCAACTATCGGAGCGCTCCGGGATTGAATTCCGAGGTCTACGTGGTGCTCCCTGCAGGGCAAATCGCGGTTGTCCAGGATTCCGGCACCGACAAGGACGGCTACACCTGGTACCTGATCCGGATTGCCACCGGCGGCCCGACTCCAACGGGATACGTGGCCGGAGAGTTCCTGGCATACAATGGCGGCGGCGGGGGCAATTTCGCGGCTGGCGACCAGGTGGTGACGACGTCCGCCGTGAACTACCGCAGCGCGCCCGGCCTCAACTCCGAGGTCTACTTCGTCTTGCTCGAAGGCACGTATGCGGTCGTGCAGGACAACGGAACCGCCAAGGACGGGTACGTCTGGTACGAGATCCGGCTCGGAACGGGCGGCGCCAACCCGACCGGGTACGTGGCCCAGGATTTCCTGGCGCTGGGATCCCCGTCGGGCGGTGACTTCAATATTGGCGACTGGGTCTACGTCAACTCCGGGCCGCTCAACTTCCGCTCCTCGCCGAGCCTGAGTGGCGGCATCCTCCGCACGCTGGCGACGAACGATATCGGGCAGGTGGTGGATGGCCCCGAGTACGGCAGCGGCTACACCTGGTACGAGATCGAGATCATCACGGGTGATGTCGGCTGGGTGGTCCAGGACTTCCTGAGCGCGGGCGATCCGCCGCCCCCGAGCGGTGGCGTCTCGGTTGGGGATACGATCAAGGTGGTCGACGGGCCGCTGAACATCCGCTCCGGTCCCGGCTCCAGCTATGGCGTGATCGACTACGCGGCGACGGGCGCGATCGCGACGGTCACGGCGGGCCCGACGGCGGCGAACGGCTACACGTGGATCAAGATCAGCGGCAACCTGCTGGCTGATGGGTGGGTCGCCTTCGAGTTCTGCGAAGTCATCTAGCAGTTCCGTCTAGAGTCAGGTATGAAGAACGGGGAGCCACACGGGCTCCCCGTTCTTCATG
>DATMSC010000509.1:0-5428 GCA_035565595.1 Longimicrobiales bacterium
CACGGTACATCCGACGAAGGATCCCGCGCGTGGACTCGACCTCTTCGAGATTGCGACGGACCTCGAGCAGCAGGGCGTGGGGCTGCCGCTGCTGCTTCGCTTCTCCGACATCCTGCGCACGCGCATCGAGACGCTGAACGAGCGGTTCCGCACGGCGATCCGCGAATTCGACTTCGAGGGCGGCTACACGACGGTCTACCCGATCAAGGTCAACCAGCAGCGGCACGTAGTCGAGGAGATCGTGTCCTTCGGCGAGGCGTCGGGAGTTGGACTGGAGGTCGGGAGCAAGCCGGAGTTGCAAGCGGTTCTCGCCCTGACCGAGCGCACGGACCACCTCATAGTGTGCAACGGCTACAAGGACGAAGAATTCATGCGGCTGGCCCTGATGGGTCAGAAGATCGGGCACACGGTCATCATCGTCCTCGAGAAGATCAACGAGGTCGACACGTTGATGAAGGTGGCGGAAGAGATGGACGTCACCCCCACCGCCGGAGTGCGCATCAAGCTCTCCACGACCGGGGTGGGCCGCTGGTCGGAGAGCGCGGGCGAGCGAAGCAAATTCGGCCTGACCGCAGCGCAGGTGATGAGCGTGCTGGACAAGCTCGAAGCTGCGGGGAAGCTGGAATATCTGAAGATGATCCATTTCCATCTGGGCTCGCAGATCCCGGACATCCGCAACATCAAGATGGCAATGACGGAGGTCTCGAGATATTACGTCGAGCTGCGCAAGGCCGGCGTCGACATCCGCTACGTGGACGTGGGCGGCGGTCTGGGCGTGGACTACGATGGCACGCGATCGGTGGAACCTGGAAGCGTCAACTACTCGATCCAGGAGTATGCGAACGACGTGATTTACGCGCTGGCCGAGGCGAGTCGCGAGAACGGTGTCCCGATGCCGCACGTCATCTCGGAATCCGGCCGCGCACTGACGGCGCACCATGCCCTCCTGCTGGTCAAGGTGATCGACCTGGAGACTCAGGTCGTGGAGCCGCCGACGGACATCGAGGAGGACATGCACCCGATCGTGCACGAGCTGAGCGCCGCGCTCCAGGAGGTCAACGTCCGCAGCCTCCGGGAGGTCTACCACGACGCCTCGTTCGCGAAGGAGCAGATGCAGTCGCACTTCAACAGCGGCGTGCTCAGCCTTCGTGAACGCGCGATTGCGGAGCGGCTCTACCTCGCGCTCATGAACCGGATCGGCGAGCTGGCGGCGAAGGACCCGGAAGAGTACGACGACATCGTGCCGGAGACGGAGCGGATCCTCACGGACCGATATTTCTGCAACTTCTCGCTATTCCAGTCGCTCCCGGACTCGTGGGCGATCGACCAGCTCTTCCCGATCCTGCCGATCCACCGGCTGAACGAGAAGCCGACTCGCCGGGGCACGCTGCAGGACGTGACGTGCGACTCCGACGGCAAGATCGATCAGTTCATTGGCTGGCGGAAACCGCAGCAGAGCCTCGAGTTGCACGCCTTCCAGCGCGGTCAGCCGTACGTGCTCGGGATCTTCCTGACCGGCGCCTACCAGGAGATCCTGGGGGATCTCCACAACCTGTTCGGCGACACGAACGCGGTACACATCCGGCTCACGCCCGATGGATACGAGATCGGTGATCTCGTCCATGGCGACACCATTACGGAGGTCCTGAACTACGTGCAGTTCAATGCGCAGGACCTGGTGGCGACGTTCAGGCGGAAGATCCAGAAGGCGAGCGGCCTCACGCGGGCGGAGGCGAACGCGTTCATCGCCGATTACATCGCGGGACTGGCGGGCTACACGTATCTCGAGGGTGCCGGCTGACCCGGTAAAATCCTCCCACGGGCTCGCAATGTGCGGCGTCTGGCGGGCGTAAGCGGCCTGCCGGACGCCCATCGGCCGCACGTACTCGGAGGTGACGAGTGGCGGCTGCCGATCCCGTCCATCGCCGTTGGCTCCTGCTCCTGCTCGGTCTCGACCTGTTCTTCATCGGGTTGCACCTGGCGTACACGTATACGCCGCTCCTCGACCGCACGGCGTTCGACATCACCAGGGACCGCGGCTTCGCGGAATTCTTCCAATACGCCAAGTTCCTGTGGCTGGTGGTGGCATTCCTGGCCATGCGCCGGCTCAGACCGTCGCACGGCTACGCATCGTGGGCGCTGCTGTTCGGGTTCCTGTTGCTCGACGACGCCATCGAGATCCACGAGCACGGCGGTCGCATGCTGGCGGCCTCGTTGTCCCTTTCCACCGCCTTCGGACTACGGGGTGCGGATTTTGGCGAGGCGACCATGGCGGTCGCTGCCGCGACGGTACTGTTGTTTCCCATCCTCGCCGGCTTCCTTCGGGGTCCCCCGGACTACCGCGAGTTGGCGGGGCGGCTTCTGATCCTCGTTGCGGCACTCGGTTGCTGTGGCGTCGTCGTCGACATGGTCCACATGATGGCGCGGGGACGTCCGCCACTGGACACGATCCTGCTCATCCTCGAAGACGGCGGCGAAATGGCGGTGCTCAGCGTGATCTGCGCGACAGTGCATGCGGCGAAGCTCCGGTTCCGTGCCGCCCCGGCGCCGTTACCTGATGCCGCCGTGCCGCACCGGAGCCGGTGAACACCGGTTTTCCGGTACGCTGCGTGCAGGATGCGATGCCGGCCGTAACCGGCGATACACCACGTACCGGAGGCAACAATGGCTACGCCCGGCGAAGAGCTGCTCCGCGTTGGCCGCGAGCAGCTCGATCTCTACGAGTCGATGATCCGCTCCATATGGGGTGACCGCATGACGATGGCGATAGTCGCAGCGTCGCTGAGCGGTTTCGGGATGGGGCTGCTGTTCAGCGAGAAGTGGCGCAACCGGTACATCGGCGCGCTCCTCTACGGTACGGGGATGGGGATGGAACTGTATGCCGCGATGACGTCGAAGTCGCGCCGGCCTCACGCGCTCAAGGCTCACGAAGCCGAGGCCCGGGCCGCCTGAAGCGCCCGGCAGGGTAACCCCACGCGGCGAGGACCGGCGAGGCACGACTCACGGGAGGAGGAACGGCGGGTGATTCGCTCGATCATGGTGCCGCTGGACGGCTCCGCGTTCGCGGAGCATGCGCTCCCCTACGCCCTCGAGATTGCGCGTCGCGCGCAGGCAGCGCTGCACCCGACGCTCGTTTACGTGGCTGACGAGCCGTGGCGGGGGATGGAGGGCCTGACCCCGTATCGCTTCGAGGGTGAGACGTCGGCAGAGCCATCCTACGAAGAGGAGGAGCGCGGGGACGAGCAGGCCTATCTCAAGCGGGTCGCGGAGCTGGCGAGCGGCCGCGGCGTGACGGCCGTGCCTGCCCTGCTCGAGGGTCATGTCCCGGACGCACTGGAGCGGCACGCAACGCACGTCGGCGCTGACCTGGTCGTGATGGCGAGTCACGGCAGCGGCGTGCTCGACCGGGCGTGGCTCGGCAGCGTGGCTGACGCCATGGTCCGGCGGCTGCCGGTGCCGATCCTGCTGGCGCGCCCGACCGGCGACTCGCCTCCCGACCTGGCCCGGAGCCCGGCGATCGAGCGGATACTCGTCCCGCTCGACGGATCGACGCTCGCGGAACAGGCGCTGGAACCGGCGCGCCAGATCGGGCATCTCTGGCAGGCGCAGTGCACGCTCTTCGGCGTCACGAAGCCGGGAATGTCGCTCGGCGACGAGCTGGTGGATCACCCCACCGCCGGATCACCTGCGGCGTCGGGAGATGCTCTCGCGGCCGCGCGCAACCACCTGGAACACATCGCGGACCGGATCCGGCCTCACTGGTCGGGTGTTACCGTGGAGGTCGTCGAGGAGCGCCACGTCGCCCGCGCGATCCTGTGGGCTGCCGAGCGGCTGAAAGCCGACATGATCGCTCTCGCGACACACGGCCGCGGCGGGCTTGCGCGCATGGTTCTGGGGTCCGTCGCCGACAAGGTCGTGCGCGGCGCGAACATCCCCGTACTCATCAGGCAGCCGGCGAGCCCGCCCGAATAGCGTGAGGGCGCCCGGCATCGTTGTCGATTGTTGGGGATGGACGTGGGGATGTTGCCACGGCGTCACAGGCATAGCCCACTGTCGGAGACGCCCCGGCGGCACTGGTAACGCTCCAGCACGGCTTCGACAACCCAACTGTCGGCGACCTGTCGCATCTCCACACGCACATCATGCCCCGCCAGGGCGTCGTCCTGGTATCCCCACCGGAGAATGACGCCAGTTGCGGTACCGTCGTCGCGCTGCAGCACGCGGGTCGTCACCTCCCATACCTCCCGCCCGAGCGCGCCGGATGGTTCGAGCGCGAGCTGGACCTCGGCCATGAGCGCGGCGATGCTGGTCGCCGGAGCAATCGCCGCAATGCTGTCGGCCAACTGACGCGCGACCGGCCGCCACTCCGTCGTCCCCGGCGTCCAACCCAGGTCGGGCGGGATCCGGGCCCGGTAAGCATCCAGACGCGGCTGCGCTTCCAGACCCTCTTCACTCCAGATCCGCTCGGCCGGCGTCGGTGCGGCGGCGGCGGGATCCGCTGGCGAATCCGCCGGGAGTTGGGGCACGGCCTGCGGCGAGGCGGATGGCGAGCCCGTGTCGGCAGGCGGGTCCTGCGAGGGGGCACACGCCATCACGATGGCAGTCAGGAGGAGCGTCGAAATCCTCGTCATTTTGCTCTCGGCTTCCCTGGCAATCGCCCCGGAGCAGGAACGTTCAGCGCGCGGGCGCAGCGAGCGGCAGCCACACCGTGAACCGGGTCTCGCCCGGGATCGAATCGACGTGGACCTCGCCGCCATGCCGCTCCACGACGATGCGACGGACCGTATCGAGACCCATCCCCGTCCCGGCGCCGACATCCCTGGTCGTGAAGAACGGCTCCCAGATCCTGTGCTGGATCTCCTGCGGAATGCCCGGTCCGTTGTCGCACACCTCGACGCGGATCCTGCGCTGCTCGACAGCGGTGCGTACGCGAATCCGGCCACCGCCGGCGAGTGCGTGGATCGCGTTATCGAAGAGGTTGGACCAGACCTGGTTCAACTCGGCGACGTAGGCCGGGATGCGCGGCAGGTCCGGTGCGTACTCGCGCTCGACCTCGATCCGCGCATCCCGAAGCTTGTGACCGAGCACGGCCAGGGTGCTGTCGATCCCTTCATGGACGTCCGCCTCGACCCTCTCCTGCGCGCGGTCCATGTTCGCGTAGCTCTTTATCGCCCCGACGATCTCGACGATCCTTGCCGTGGCGTTCTCGACATCGCGGACCAGCGCCGCCGCCGCGATGGCCGACTCGAGCCAGGCCAGCGCCTCCCCCCGGGCGTCGACGGGAACCACGTCTTCCAGTGATTCCAACGCTTCAGGCGTCACACCGGCCGCGACGTAGGTTTCGGCGCAGCTCCATGCCTGGTCGACACCGGCGGCGTCGAGCCAGTCCGCGAGCCGTTCTTCGCGCTCGGCGCGGGTCAGCGGATCG
>DATMSC010000510.1:0-2088 GCA_035565595.1 Longimicrobiales bacterium
GCTCCTCGAGCAGCTCGCGGAACACCGCAGCCGCATAGCGCGCCGGGTCTCCGACCGGGACATCGTGGACCGACTCGCCAGTGCCGATGCCGCCTTCGATCAGGACAGGTGCGTCGAATGCGAACCGCCGGACGCGCACCCTGCCGCCACCCTGGCTGGTCGCCAGGTTGACGACGGCGATGCCCCGCCCGCCCGGCACGTACTCGACGAGCGGGCGGGCGCCCGGCGCGCCACCCGGCTTCACGATCAGCCGCACCAGGTTCTCGTGGACGGACAGAGCGCCCGCCGGCGCTGCGTACCAGCTCGGGAGATAGGTCGCGGCCCAACCGTCTCCACTGCCACGGCCCTGGAAGTAGGAGCCGTCGCCGATCACGTCGCCCCGGATCTCCCGGATCCCCAGCGCGATCAGGGTGTCTGCGAAGGCGCGAAGCGCTGGCGCCGGCTGCTGGTCGAACCGACGGCCGAGCGTCGGATCGCCGGTGCCATAGAGAAGGATGTTGCCATTGAGGACGCCGTCCGATACCGTTCCATCCGTCAGCAGAAATGTCGGGAACCGGTACTCCGGGCCGAGATAGTGCAGCGCGGCGGCCGTCGTCAGCAGCTTCATGTTCGATGCCGGCGCCAGCGGGAGAGACGGATTGAAAGCGTAGAGGGTGTCGCCGTGCGTGAGCGATACGGCCAGCACCCCCCACGCATCCTGAGCACGTGCCGGGTGCGCGACCAGCGCGTCGAGGGCGCCGCGAAGCCCCGCCACGGCGTCTGAGGTGACCGCAGCGCCGGTCGCACCGATCACCTGCTCCGCGTGCGCGGCTGGCCGCAGCGTCGTGACGCCGACGGTGACGGCCAGCGCAATGACGAGCGATAGTCCGCGCATCGAACCCGTCCGCCTATCGTTTGCCCGGTTCGGTCCGGGACTTAAGGGTGCAATCCGGGGACCAGCCGGCCGCAATGCGACGGCACCGCGGAACGCGCCGGGGTATAACGAGCGATGCCGCCCTTACCGCCGGCCCTCGGGATCCCCGCGACCCGAATCACGAGGCCGCACGGCCACAACGAGAGATCGACATGAGTACGCAGCAGACAGAACTGGGCGTAGCACGCAGCTCCATTGCGATCCTGGGCGGCGGCAATCTCGGCCGCGCGCTGGCGACCGGATGGGCACGGGCAGGATACACGGAGCCGGACCGCATCACGATCACCCGCCGCCGGATCCAGAAGCTCGCGGACCTCGCCGCGGCCGGCTACCGCGTGGGTGACGACAACCGTGAAGCGGTCCGCCGCTCAGACGTGCTGATCATTGCCGTGCAGCCGCAGCAGGTGAGCGGACTGATCAGGGAGATCGCCGATGTCGTCGACGCGGAGCGCCACCAGGTGATCTCGGTGGTCTCGGGCGTCACGATCGGGCAGCTCTCGGAGCTCCTGGGTGATGGCGTGCCGATCGTGCGTGCCATGCCGAACACCGCCGTCTCGATCGGCGAATCGATGACGTGCCTCTCGGCGCCTCCCAACCGCAACCCGGCCATCGACGCCGCCCTCGAGTCGGCGCGTGTCCTTTTCGACCTCGTCGGGAAGACTCTCGTGATCCCCGAGGAGATGATGATTCCGGCGACCGCTCTGTGCGCGTGCGGCGTGGCGTTCTTCCTGCGCTCGATTCGCGCCGCATCGCAGGGCGGCATCGAGATCGGATTCCACCCGGAGGAAGCTCTCTTCCTGGCGGCGCAGACCGCTCGTGGCGCCGCAACACTGCTCCAGGCGGAGGGCGCGCACCCGGAGGCCGAGATCGATCGCGTCACAACGCCCCGCGGCTGCACCATCGCGGGACTCAACGAGATGGAGCATCAGGGCTTCAGCTCCGCGCTCATCAAAGGCATCCTGCTCTCCGCCGCGAAAGCGGATGGGCTCTACAGCCCCAAGGGTTCGGCGTTGAACGGGAAGAGCGACTGACACCGCGCCGCCGGGCATGGCCCGGCGGGACACCGCGTGAGGCGGCTCCGGCCGCACTCTCGGGATCAGAAGAGCAGCGCCAATGACGCGACATTCCGTCACGACTCGTCTCGGAGTCATCATCGCGGTCGCCATGGTGGCCGC
>DATMSC010000511.1:0-3960 GCA_035565595.1 Longimicrobiales bacterium
GTACCCCGGGTCCACGCCCGTGAGGCGCCGCAGCTCCTCGATCATTGCAGGGTATCTCTCGAGACTGGCGAGGCCGAGCTCCAGAAACGGCCCGGGCATGTCGGCCTCGGAAAGGGGAGACAGCATCCCGCCTGCGGCCCGGCTGGCTCCGTTCCCGGGTGTGTCCCGGTCGATCATCGTTACGTCGTGGCCTCGCCGGGCCAGTTCCCAGGCGACGGCGCAACCAATGATCCCGGCGCCGATCACCACCACGCGAGACTGTCTGGTCGTATTCAACCATCCTACTCCTGATCTGTCCCCGAGCGATCGGCACCCGCGGTCGCCGGGGATTGCGACGACGAACGGTTGGCGCCGTGCCCGTCACCGGGTGCCGCGATTCCGGTTCCGGATTCGCTTTGGTGCGACGGCGAGCCACCCCGATCAGGCGAGTGCGGCGTGCCCGGCTCGCGTCCGCGGCGCACTCGCGCCCGCAGCACCTGCGTCTCCGTCGCTTCCAGAACCTCGATCAGCACTCCGTCCCGCTCGATCTGTTCCCCGGCCTGGGGGACGCGACCGATCTCCTCCAGCAGATATCCATTCAGCGAACGGTGCTCGGCGAGCGCCAGGTTGACACGGAGGATCGCGTTGATGCGCCGTACATCGACGTCGCCCGCGGCCTCGATCTCGTCCCGGGATATCCGGATGATCGGTTGCACCGCGATGTCGGTTTCGTCCTCGATCTCGCCGACCAGCTCCTCGAGGACATCCTCCAGGGTGACCAGCCCGTCCGTGCCTCCATACTCGTCGACCACGAGCGCCATGTGGATGCGGCGAGTCTGGAACTCCTGGAGCAGTCGCGTGAGCGAGATCGAGCCGGGGACCAGCAGCGGTTCCCGCGCCAGCTCGCTCAGCTTCATCTCGCCCTTGCCCGCCATGAGCGCCTGGTACGCGTCCCGCATATAGAGCACGCCCGTAATGTCGTCGATCGTCTCGTCGTACACCGGCACGCGTGAATAGCGGACCGTCGCGAACTCGGGCGCGACCGAATCCAGCGTCCGGTCGCCCGGCCAGGCGAAGATGTCCACGCGCGGGGTCATGACGTCCCATGCCTTGCTCTCGTCCAGCCTGAGCGCGCGTTCCACCAGCTCCCGCTCGTGTTCCTCGATCACACCTTCGGATTCGCCGAGCGTCGAGATCTGTATCACTTCGTGCTCATCGGCGCCTGCGCCGCCCGAACGGCTGAGCATGGCATAGGGCGCCTCGCGTGTCAGCGCGAGGAGAGGCCGAAGCAGGCGGGCCGCGGTGAGGAGGACCGGCGCCGAGTCGAGCGCGAACCGGACGTTGTGTTTCGCGGCAAGGCGGGACGGCACGACGTCGCCCAATACCAGGAGCGCGGCCGCGGCGACCACGATCGCCACGAGGACGCCGCCAGTTCCGAACCGGGATCCGAAGGCGACCGCCGCGCCGGCGACCACGGCAACCGATCCGGCCCGGCATGTGCGGAGGAGGGCGGCGACCGGGGCAGGATCTTCCCGCAACTGCGCGAGCGACTCGCTGCCGCGAAACCGCTCGTCGACGAGAGTGCGGATCCTGGATTCGGCCAGTGAGAAGACCGCCAGCTCGGCGGCGTTCAGGAAGGCCGTCACGGCGAGGGCCAGGACGGCGGCCACGAGGATCAGTGCCACGTCACGCCGCTCGCGTCCCCTGCCCGCTATGGCAGCCCGCGCAACCGGTCCCGGAAGCCCGCGCCAGGGGCGCCACCCACCGGGATCGGGCCGATAAGTCTACGTCCATTTCCGGCTGAGCTCGAGCAACTCCTCGACCACGTCGCTGGCGTCGCGTCCGTCCGCTTCCGCCTGGAAGCTGGTTACCACCCTGTGGCGCAACACGGATGGCGCGACGGCACGGATGTCGTCGAACGTGGGCACCCCGCGCCCGGACATGGCCGCACGCGCCTTCGCGGCAAGCACCAGATACTGCGACGCCCGCGGTCCTGCGCCCCAGCTCACGTATCGACGCACCAGCTCCGGCGCATCCGGATCCTGCGGGCGAGTGGCCCGGGCAATGCGTACCGCGTACGAAACGAGCGACTGTGGCGCCGGCACCCGGCGGACCAGCCCCTGCAGCTCCAGGAGCTCGGGGCCAGTGAGGACGTGCCGGACCTCCTGCACGGCCGCGCCCGTCGTCTGAAGCGCGACCTGCTCCTCTTCCTCACGCGTGGGATAACCGATGCGCAGCTCCAGCATGAAACGGTCGAGCTGCGCCTCCGGAAGAGGATACGTGCCTTCCTGCTCGATCGGGTTTTGCGTGGCCAGGACGAAGAAGGGGCGGTCCAGCCGCATGGTTTCGCCGGCCGCCGTGACCGCCCGCTCCTGCATCGCCTGGAGCAGCGCCGCCTGCGTCTTGGGCGGAGTACGGTTGATCTCGTCCGCCAGTACCACGTTCGCGAAGATCGGACCGCGGACGAAGCGGAACAGCCGACGCCCCGTCGATCGATCCTCCTCGAGCACTTCCGTGCCCGTAATGTCCGATGGCATCAGGTCGGGCGTGAACTGGATACGGCTGAACTTGAGGTCGAGCGCTTCCGCCAGCGTCGATATCAGCAGCGTCTTCGCCAGCCCCGGAACGCCTACCAGCAGCGCGTGCCCATCGGCGAGCAGCGCGATCAGCAGACCTTCGACCGTTGCGCGCTGGCCAATGACGCGCTTGCCGATCTCGGCCTCCAGCGCAGATGTCGCCTCGGCCAGCCGTTCCAGCAAGCGGACGTCCGCATCGTCCGGCTGAGGCCGCATGGCCCCGGTTGCGTTCATGCAGCGCCCTCCCGCGCCCTTTTCGGCAGACGGGCCGCCATGGCCCGGAGCCCGAGTCTGTTTATGCCCCCGAGCGGGTGCAAGTTAGAGGCCGCCCCCGTGCGCGTGCAAGCGCGCGGTATCCGGGGCTTGCGAAATTTTTCACAAGCGCGTAGTCTAATGGTCTGGCGGTTGCCCGGAGACCGGAGCGGCGAGTGACGGATCCGCGAGATCGGGGGCCCCGCCCGGGGCCAGCGGCGGAGATCGGCCGGTACCTGGGTCACGGGATCACGTGGGCGTTGAGCACGCTGCTGTTCCTGGCCGTAGGGTTCTGGGTGGACGGCAAGGCCGGCACGGCCCCGCTCTTCACGATCATGGGCGCGTTCGTCGGAGCCGGCGCCGGATTCTACAATCTATACTACCACCTCGTGGTCGAGCCACGTAAACGGGGCCGGAGCGATCGAGGCGAGAGCTGAACGGGAAGATGCGGGAGTCGGCAGGGCGGGTCGAAGGAGTGGCCGGGGTTCGAATGCGGAGCGGGCCCGTAGTGGTGGCCGGCTACGCGTTGACGGGCCTCCTGCTCGTGGCCATCGCCGGTGCCGTGGCTTCGGGCGTGCTCCCGGAGGTGGACGGTCGCGCGGTGTGGGTAGCCGGTGTGCTCTCCCTGGTGGTGCAGGTGGTGGCCTTCGCGGCGCTGATGGCGCTCCGCGACCGGCGGCTGGGGCTGCTGATGGCGTGGGCCGCGGGTGTGGTAATGAGGTTCGGAGTCGTGCTCGTGGCGGGGATCTGGCTGGTACGTGTGGCCGGATACCCGCCACTTGCTTTGTTGCTTAGTCTGGCCGGCTTCGTGTTCGCGCTCCTGCTGCTCGAGCCGGTCTTTTTCCGACTGGGTGCGGCGAATCGATGATTGCCTCGCTGTTGATGTTGTTGCAGGCCGCGGAGGAGCATCACGAGGATGACCTCGGCACTACGATCATGCACCACGTGGTGGACGGCCACGAGCTGGAGCTGCCGGGTACGGTGCTGCACCTTCCGAGCTGGCCGGCGGTGGAGCTGGGTCCTTTCGTGATCGATTTCTCGCCGACGAAGCACGCGGTGTTCCTGCTGATCACGGCGGTCATCGTCGGAGCGGTGATGCTGTACACAGCCCGCCGCGCGAAGCAAAGCGGTGGCGAGCGTGTGCCGGGGGGCT
>DATMSC010000512.1:0-2038 GCA_035565595.1 Longimicrobiales bacterium
CTCGCCGACGCCGATCGCATGCGCACGATGGTGGCCAGCTCCGCGGTGGCACCCTCCATCCGGATACGGAGCTGCTCCATGTCCTGCTGGAGTCGTTCCCGCTCCTGCCGGATCTGCTCGAGCCGGTTCTGGCTGTCCCGCAGCTCCGCGGTGACTTCCTGCGCTCGGGCCGTACCCGCGCACACGAGGGAAGCCGCCAGAGCGGCCGCGGCCAGTGCGCGGCGGTGCATCACGCTTCCCTCAGGTGCCGGTGGACGGCCAGCGCACTGGCTGCGACGCCGACGGCGCCGCCAGCCGCCAGCCCGGCCAGTGTCCACGACAACGGCACCCACTCGAGCGGGAAGATCGAACCGGCGACCACGCGGTGCACCGCGTACGTGAGCAGGAGCGCCACGATCCCGCCGAGCACACCGGTCATCAGCCCTTCCAGGAGGAATGGCCTGCGGATGAAGGCGCCGGTCGCGCCAACCAGGCGCATGATGGCGATCTCGTCCCGGCGCGCGTAGATGGCCATACGTACGGCGGCGCCGATCAGGACAGCCGCGACAGCCGCGAAGGTCCCGCCCATCACGAGTGCCGTTGCACCAGCCACGCGGCGCAACACGAAGATTTTCTCGAGCCAGTCGCTGCCGTACGCCACGTCCTCCACGAACGGATAGAGTGCGACGCGTTCCGCCACAGCAGCGACGTGGGCCGGATCGCGGGAACCGGGTTGCAGCAGGATCTCGAGCGATGCCGGGAGGGGGTTGACGTCGAGGTCCGTGAAGAGCGCCTGGAATTCGGGGAGCTCGGATCGGGCGATGTCGAGCGCTTCATCGCGACTCACGTAGCGGACTTCCTGGACCTCGCCGAACGCGGCGATCTCCGACCTGGCGAACTCGACCGCGGTGGGGCTCGCATCGTCCCGAAGGTATGCAACGACCTCGACGCGCGATTCCACGTCCTCCAGCACCAGCCGTACATTGTGTGCGGCGATGCCGAACAGGCCGATCACGAAGAGCGACAGCGCGATCATCGTGATCGACAACGCGGTCAGGAGCGTCGTCCGCCGGAAGGCTGCCAGCGCCTGGCGCAACGCGTACAGCACGTCAGTTCTCCGCGGCGGAATCGTGCACGAGTCGCCCGTGCTCGAGCTCGAGCACGCGGATTCTCGGATTGGCGCGGATCAGATCCATGTCGTGCGTGGCGAGAAGGACGGCGGTGCCCGAAGCGTTGATGGATCGGAAGAGCTCGAAGATGCCCCTGGCCGCGCGCTGGTCGAGGTTGCCGGTCGGCTCATCTGCAAGCAGGACCAGGGGGTCGTTGGCGAGCGCGCGTGCGATCGCGACACGCTGTTGTTCGCCGCCCGAGAGCTCCGCCGGATACGCGTTGGCCTTGCTCGCCAGCCCCACCTGCGCGAGGAGGCGGGCTACCTTCGTCCGCACCACGGCCGGTCGCGCGCCGGTCACCTCGAGCGCGAACGCTACGTTTTCGGCGGCGGTCCGATCGCGGAGCAGGCGGAAATCCTGGAACACGAAGCCGATCTTGCGACGCAAAATCGCGACCTCCCGCGGCCGGATCTTCATTGCGTCATACCCGCCCACGAGCACGGAGCCGCGAGTCGGGCGCTCTGCCATGTGGATCAGCCGCAAGAGGGTGGATTTGCCGGCGCCGCTGTGCCCCGTCATGAAGCAGAACTCGCCCTTGTGCAGGCGGAACGAAACGTCCGAGAGCGCGAGCCCGATGCGCGGGTAGACCTTGTCGACGGAAGAGAATGTGATCACTGCCCGGTCGTCGCGTTGGTCGCGCGGGCGCGGGCCAGCCGGATGGCCAGGCGAAGCGCCTCCGTCATCGACGACGGATCCGCCACGCCGCGTCTGGCAATGTCCAGCGCAGTGCCGTGATCCGGCGAGGTCCGCACGAATGGGAGACCCAACGTCACGTTCACCCCATGCCCGAACGATACCGTCTTGAACGCTGCCATGCCGACGTCGTGGTACGGGGCGACCACGGCATCGAACTCACCGCGGAGCGCGCGGACGAACACGGTGTCCGCCGG
>DATMSC010000513.1:0-2398 GCA_035565595.1 Longimicrobiales bacterium
CCCGTACGGATGTTTGCGATCACCTCCGGACGAGGACGCCGCTTGCGACGAGGCTTCCGCCGCGGCCGCTGCTCCTCTTCCCGGGCCAGACCGCTTTCGGACGAATACGTGACGGCCTCTACCTCATCGGCCCGCCGGCGGGCATCCACCGGCATCTCGCGCCTCGCCTCCTCTACCGCATCCGCGATGGCTGCGGTGATCAGCGCGACGGACCGGATGGCGTCGTCATTGCCAGGAATCGGATAGTCGATGAGATCGGGATCGGCGTTCGTGTCCGTGATGGCGATGAGCGGGATCCCCAGCTTGTTCGCCTCGTGGACCGCGATCTGCTCCTTGTGGGCATCGACCACGAAGACCGCACCCGGCAGCCGGGCCATGTCCTTCACGCCGGAGAAGTACTTCTCGAGCCGCTGCCGCTCACGCTCGAGCATGAGCTGCTCTTTCTTCGTGTAGAACTCGTAAGCCCCTTCTTCGATGCCCCGCTCGAGATCCTTCAGCCGGCGGATCTGACGCCTGATCGTCTGGAAGTTGGTCAGCATCCCGCCCAACCAGCGCTCGGTCACGTAGAAACCGCCGCACCGCTCCGCTTCCTGCTGGATCACCCCGCGGAGCTGGCGCTTCGTGCAGACGAAGAGGATGCGATCACCCTGGAGCGTTACTTCACGCACCGCTGCACACGCCTCGTCGAGGCGCTGCTTCGTCTTCTTGAGATCAATGATGTGGATGCCGTTGCGGTGGGTGAAGATGAACCGCCGCATCTTCGGATTCCAACGGCTCTTCTGGTGCCCGAAGTGTACACCCGCTTCGAGTAGCTGCCTGATCTCGGTTTCTGCCATTCCGATCGTCACCTGTCGGTTCGGGTTCCGCGCGCCTCGCCCATACCCGGCGCGCGGTGTGCTGCGGTTACCGCTTCGAGAACTGGAACCGCTTGCGTGCCTTCGGGCGGCCGGGCTTCTTCCGCTCCACCTCGCGCGGATCCCGCGTGAGCAGCCCCCGCTGTCTCAGCGTCGCCCTCAACTCCGGATCATAGGCGACGAGCGCGCGCGCCAGACCCAACCGGATCGCGCCTGCCTGTCCGGACAGCCCGCCGCCCTCTACCGTGACGTGCACATCGAACCGACCATCCGCGGTCGCGGCATCGAGCGGCTCGCGCGCGAGCTGCTGGAGCGACGGCCGCGGCAGGTACGCCTCGAGCGGACGCCCGTTCACCTTCCAGTTGCCGGTGCCGGCACGGATGTACACGCGCGCCACACTGGTCTTCCGGCGCCCCGTGCCATGATAGTTCTGGACCGTTGCCATCTCAGATCTCCAGCGGAGTCGGCTGCTGCGCCTCGTGCGGATGCGCCGGCCCGGCGTATACCCGCAGCTTGTCTCGCATCTGCCGCCCGAGCGTATTCTTTGGCAGCATTCCCTTCACGGCCAGCTCGATCGCTCGCCCCGGATGCCGCTCCACCAGTCGGCGATACGGCGTATGCTTGCCGCCGCCCATGTAACCACTGTGGCGGAAATACGTCTTGGTCTCCGCCTTGGTGCCCGTGAGCCTCACCTTGTCGGCGTTGACCACGATCACGTAGTCGCCCGTATCGAGGAACGGCGTGTAGGTCGGCTTGTGCTTTCCCCTGAGAATGCGCGCGACTTCACTGGCGAGCCGACCGAGCACCTTGCCTTCGGCGTCGATCACCCACCAGCGACGTTCGATCTCTGATGCTTTCGGCGTGTACGTCTTCATTTGCTCCCCGAGTCGTATCCGGGCTCAAAGCGGCGTAGCTTTGAAGGATACCAGCTCCCATGCAGCGTGTCAAGCCGGGCGCACGCGTGCGCGAGTGGGGCGGCGGCGAGGCGCTGGATCAACGGCGGAAGGTCTCGAAGTAGCGGGCGCGGGATGCGTGGCGGAGTCGACTGAGCGCCTTTTCCTTGATCTGTCGGACGCGTTCGCGGGTGATGCCGAGGAGCGAGCCGATCTCTTCCAGCGTCATCGGCTCTCCCGCGTCCAGGCCGAAATACAGCCGGAGAATGCGGGCCTCGCGCTCTTTCAGCGTGGCGAGTGCCTCCTCGATCGTGTCGGAGAGTGCGCGGTCGTACATCTCGTCATCTGGCGAGATCGAAAGCTCATCCGGAAGGTAATCGAGGAGGCGATGGTCCTCGCCCGGGGCCAACGGAGCGTCCAGCGACACATGCGCCTGGGAGATCGCGAGCGTGCGCTGGACTTCCTCGTTGGAGAGGCAGAGGTCCCCCGCGATTTCCTCCACGGTGGGTTCCCGCCCGAGCTCCTGGAGGAGCGCGGAGCTCCGTTTTCCGATCCGGTGCAGGGCGCCGGCGCGATTGAGGGGTACGCGCACAATCCGGCTCTGTTCGGCGAGCGCCTGGAGGATCGACTGCCGGATCCACCAAACGGCGT
>DATMSC010000514.1:0-4634 GCA_035565595.1 Longimicrobiales bacterium
CTGTTCGTGGATCCGTTCAGCGTGCAGTACCTCGATGGCGTGGAGATCGATTACGTCACCACGATGATGGGGTCCGGGTTCACCTTCAAGAACCCGAACGCCACGGGCGGGTGCGGCTGCGGAAGCTCGTTCACGGCCTGACCCGAAGGTCCCCAGACATCTGACCGTACGGGGCCCGCGGGTTGAAGCTCGCGGGCTCTCGTCATATCGACAGAAGCCAAGACCGGAGCCGGCGGATGATCATCACGGCGGACGCGCTGCCCACCAGCCTGCACTACTCGCGCCTGTCCGACGAAGAGCTGACCGAGCGCATCCTGCGACGGAAAGCCGATCTCAACGCCGTCATCCTGGGGCACAACTATCAGCGTTCTGAAATCCAGGATGTGAGCGATTACGTCGGCGACTCGCTCGGGCTTTCGCAGGAGGCGGCCGGGACCGACGCCGATGTCATTGTCTTTTGCGGGGTGCATTTCATGGCGGAAACCGCCAAGGTGCTCTCGCCGGAGAAGGTCGTGCTCATGCCGGACTCCCGTGCCGGCTGCCCGATGGCGGATTTCGCAACCGTCGATGCCGTGCGTCGCCTCAAGGCCCGCTACCCGGACGCGGCAGTGGTCACGTACGTCAACTCGACGGCTGCCGTGAAGGCCGAGTCGGACGTGTGCTGCACCAGCTCGAACGCGGTGCGGGTCGTGGAGTCCATACCGGCCGGGCGTCCGATCCTTTTCATCCCCGACCGGAACCTCGCCCGCTACGCTGCGGAGAAGACCGGCCGCCCGTTCCTCACCCCGGCGGAGGCCGCTGGCGCAGAGCTAAATGTCGAGCCGGCGCCGATCATTGCCTGGGAAGGCTACTGCTACGTCCATGATGACATGGTGCTGCACGAGCTCGATCGTGCGCGCCGCGCGCATCCGCGGGCGAAGGTCGTCATCCATCCGGAGGCGAGAAAGGACCTCCTGGAGCAGGCCGACGTAATTGCGTCGACGTCCGGGATGATCGAGATCGCGGAGCAGTACGACGAGCTGATCATTGGCACGGAGCGCGGCCTGATCGACCGGTTGCAGGAGCGATTCCCCAACAAGACGATCGTGCCGTTGTCGCGGGCGGCCGTCTGCGGGAACATGAAGCTGAACACACTCGCCAAGCTGGCGTGGAGCCTCGATCACGGCGAACACGAGATCGTACTCGACGAGGAGGTACGGCGAGGTGCGGAGTCGGCACTCCGGCGCATGCTCGAGCTTTCGGGGGGCTGGCGCGCGCCGACCGCCGAGGAAGCCGATCTCGAGCTGGCCGGACTGCGCCCGAGCAGTTGCGGTTGCGCGTGAGCGTCGGCCCGCGCGACCACGCCGGCCGGCCCACCACGATCTATTCGAGAGAACGAGCCGCGGCGCGGGTCCGGGAATGCCGGGTCCGCGCCTCTGTCCACCGGTAGTTTTCCCAAGGGGGGCGGTCTGCGAAAGAGGCGCCTCGACGGATTCGTCGCGCTACTGCTGATCGCGGCGTCCCAATTGGCGAGCTCGCTGGATGCGAGACGGCCGGCTCCGTTCCCGGAGACGGCTGAAGCCAGCACGTCGTCAGTCCTGCGACGTGACACGGCGCGCGAAGCCTTCGTGGCGACCGCCGTCCACGGCTTCGCCGAAGCCGTGCTTCCTGCCCAGCCTTTCACTGTCGGATTTTCGGTCAGCGTACGCAACACCGCGCCGCTGGATCGGGACACGCTCGACCGCCATGCCCTCCCCGCGTTCGGCCCGCATGCACAACCGAGTACCGTGGATGCCTGGCCGGACGAGGTCATCCGCGTGCCGGTTCGCGCGGGCAGTATCTCCTTCCACGCCACGAGCATACCTCCGCCGTCCATCCTGTGACATCGCCGCGGCGCGGCTGAGGCCGCGTCCATGGGAACATGTTCACGGGCTGTGTCGGGCCGGCGCGCGGCACCGCACGTCGGTGCGCGCCGATTCCGCACGCGTGGCTCTCGACGAACGGAGGACATCACCGTGCTTGCATGGATTGCCGTACTCCAGTCGGACGGACTGGGGCTCAGGGAAATTTTCGCCGAAATCCCGCACGATCCACCGGCGGTGGTCGTGTATTCGCTCATCGTGCTCAGCGGGTGGGCGATCTGGCGCGGAAGCAGGAAGGGGCGGGGTCAGGACGGGTCCTGACGCCAGCGCCTCCTGACTGATCGCATCCGTCTCCGGCGAAGCGCCCGGCGGTTCCACACCAGGATCCGTCGGGCGTTGTCGCTGCTGTCGAATGCAGGGGCGATCGGCTCGCGGTCGTCCGCGACCGCCCCCATCGGGTGGCAGACGGACCCGCAATGTCGTACCTTTGCCGCGATACTGCGGCAAAGTACTTCGGGCGGCGCAGGGTGTGCACGCGCGCCCCGAAGCCGGTTGCCGATGCGATCAGCGGGTGTCCCGGGCCGAACGCAACGGACGGAGTGCAGATCGGTTTGAAGTTGCATATTCGGACGTTCACGGATTCGAGTTTCGGCGAGAACGCCTATCTGGTCTGGCGGCCGGGTGGAACGGGTGCGGTGGTCATCGACCCGGGTGCGCAGGCAGATTCCATTGGCGCTCTGCTCGAGGTGGAAGGGCTCAGCCTGCACGCGATCCTACTGACCCACGCGCATCTCGATCATGTGTCGGGAGTGGCGCACCTGGCGACGCGGACGCAGGCACCGATCTACCTGCACCCGGCGGACGCGGTCCTGTACGAGAATGTGGCGCACCAGGCGGCGCTGTTCGGCACCAGCGTCGACGCGCCTCCGCCCGCGGACCGGTCCCTTGCCGACAATGACCTCCTCGAGTTCGACGGCTGCACCTTCGAGGTGCGACACGTTCCCGGCCACTCGCCGGGCCACGTGCTCTTCTACGTGGAGGCCGCCGGCGTCGCGTTCGTCGGTGACGTCGTCTTCATGGGTTCGATCGGGCGGACCGACCTTTTCGGCGGTGACTACCAGCAGCTCATGCGCTCCATCCGCGACCGCATCCTGACGCTGCCGCCGGACACCGCCCTCTTCCCGGGCCACGGCCCATCGACCACCGTTGGCCGGGAGCGGGCGACGAACCCGTTCCTGGTCCCGCACTTCGGCGGCGAGTTCGCGTGAGTATCCGAATCGCCGCGTTTGCGTCGGGTGGCGGCACCAACGTCCAGGCACTCCTCGACCACTTCCGGCCGGAAGCTGTGGGTGGTGCAGTCGCCCGCGTCGCACTGGTCGTGAGCGACCGGGAAGATGCCTACGCGCTGGAGCGCGCACGGCGCGTGGGTGTCGAGACACATGTCGTGCCGGTGACCGGGCGGGACGAAGAAACTGTAGCCTCGGAGACGCTGGCGGTGCTCGATGCAGCCGCCATCGACATCGTGGCGCTGGCTGGCTACGTACGGCTCGTCCCACAGGCCGTTGTGCGGCGCTATGCGGGGAGGATGCTCAATGTGCACCCGGCGCTGCTCCCGGCATTCGGCGGGAAGGGTATGTACGGCGTGCGCATTCACCGGGCGGTGCTGGCGCGGGGGTGCACCGTGTCCGGCGTTACAGTGCACTTCGTCGACGAGGAGTACGACGAAGGGCCGATACTCTGCCAGTGGCCCGTGCCGGTGCGGGATGGCGATTCACCCGAATCGCTCGCCGCGCGCGTGCTGACTGTCGAGCACCGGCTCTATCCCGCGGCCGTCGAATGGCTCGCCAGGCGGTTGTTGGAAGAACGAGGGGGTCAATCGGGTCGGATCGTTCCACAGGCGGCGATGGCTGCGGAGCCGTGGTCGTTCGGGTTCGCGGCGGAAGAGGTCCCCGCGTGGGAGGACATTCGGCGCGCGCTCGGATTGCCGGACTCCGGTCGACGCCCCTGACCGGCTGCGCTCGCAGCAGACTGCACCGCGGGTCCGCGACCCTGTTCACGTCGCCGCACGGGGCCGAAGACAGGTTTTCCACCTGCGCCCGGTGTCGTCCGGCGAGGTGGCGGAACACGAGATGATGGAAATGGAGGGGGATGATGCCGAGGGCGATACTTAGCGTTTCGGACAAGCGGGGGATCGTCGACTTCGCGCGGGGTCTTGCGGATCTCGGGTGGGAACTCGTGTCGACAGGCGGAACCGCGAGGGCGCTGAGGGAAGCGGGTCTCGCGGTTCGTGACGTCAGCGAAGTGACCGGCCACCCCGAGATGATGGACGGTCGGGTCAAGACGCTGCACCCGGCGGTGCACGCCGGGATCCTGGCACGGCGCGACCGGACCGACGACATGGAAGCGCTCGCGCGCCACGGCTACCAGCCGGTGGACCTGGTCGTCGTCAACCTCTATCCCTTCGCGGAGACGGTGGCCGGCGGTGCGACCATGGCTGAAGCCATG
The DNA here is from genome assembly GCA_035565595.1 of Longimicrobiales bacterium. Classification (GTDB taxonomy): domain Bacteria; phylum Gemmatimonadota; class Gemmatimonadetes; order Longimicrobiales; family RSA9; genus DATMSC01. The sequence continues at coordinate 4,347 of DATMSC010000514.1, forward strand.
GAGCAGGTAGACATCGGCGGTCCGACGATGCTTCGCGCGGCAGCCAAGAACCACGCGGCCGTGCTCGTCGTGGTAGACCCTGACGACTACCCCTCCGTTCTGGGCGCGATCGCCACGGGATCGGTGGACACCGCCATGCGGGCCAGGCTCGCCCGTAAGGTGTTCGCGCACACGGCGGCTTACGACACCGCCATTGCCACGTACCTGGCGGAGCAGGAAGGTGGCGTGGGGCGCGAGGTTGAATTGCCCGACGTCCTCACCCTGCGACTGGAAAAGGCCCAGGCGCTG
>DATMSC010000515.1:0-4000 GCA_035565595.1 Longimicrobiales bacterium
GCAGCGGACGGGGAGGAAGGTCTGGCGCGGGCAAGAGAGCTCCGGCCCGACGTCATCCTGTGCGACGTACGCATGCCGCGGATGACCGGGCTCGAGTTCGTCCGCACCTATCGCGAGCAGGGCGGCACGGCGATGGTGATCGTCATCACGGCTTACGGCAGCACCGAGCTGGCGATCGACGCCATGAAGATGGGCGCCTACGACTATCTTCCGAAGCCGTTCAGCGCTGACGAGCTGATCCTGACGCTGCGGAAGGCGGAAGAGCGGGAGTCGCTCCGCCGCGAGGTCGTCCGCCTGCGGGAGGCTGTGACCCTCGAGCACAGGTATGGCGGGATCGTCGCGAAGTCTGCCGCCATGCGCGATGCCATCGAGCTGGCGAGCAAGGTGGCCCGCTACCCGACTCCCGTGTTGATCACCGGCGAGAGCGGGACCGGGAAGGAGCTCATCGCGCGTTTCATCCACAAGGAGAGCGATCGCGCGCACGCGCCGTTCATCCCGCTGAACTGCGGCGCCATTCCCGAGGCGCTCCTCGAGTCGGAGCTCTTCGGGTACGCCAGGGGAGCGTTCACCGGCGCGGACCGCGACCGCGAAGGGTTGTTCGAGGCGGCGGACGGCGGGACACTCTTCCTGGACGAGATCGGCGAAATGCCGCAATCACTGCAGGTCAAGCTCCTTCGCCTGCTCCAGGAAGGCGAGGTCCGCCGCCTGGGGGAGAACCGCGCGCGCCCGGCCAACGTCCGCGTGATCGCCGCAACCAACCGCGACCTGGCGGACGACATCCGGAACGGGCGATTCCGCAGCGATCTCTTCTACAGGATCTCGGTGGTGCCGATCCACCTGGTCCCTCTGCACCAGCGGCGGGAAGAGATACCGCCGCTGGTACGCTCGTTCATCGAATTCTACAACCGAAAACTGAACACGGTGATCGAAACTGTGGATCCGGACGCCATGCGCTGCCTGCTGGAATACCGCTGGCCCGGGAATGTGCGCGAGCTCGGGAACATCATCGAGCGCGCCATGGTGCTCGCCGACGGCCCCGCCATCACTGTCGCGGATCTCCCTGCCCACATCGTTTCGCCCGCGCCCCTCACCGATGATGACGATCTGGACGAGGACGAGCTCTCCGTCAAGAAGCACAGTTACCGGCTCGAGCGGCGGCTGATCCAGGCCGCGCTCAAGCGGACGGGCGGCAACAAGACGCGAGCCGCCGAGCTGCTCGAGCTCAGCTCCCGCGCGCTCCACTACAAGGTCCGGGAGTACGGACTGGAGTAGCCGTCCTGAAAGTCCCAACGCGCCATGGTAGTGCCCCGCCCGGGGGACTACCCTGGCGACCATGGACAACCACCTCCTCATTCACGACACCCCGCTGGCGCCGCACCCGGATGGCCGCGCGCAGCCACCGCATACCATCTCATGGCTCCGGGTGCGTGTCATTGCCGGCACGACGCTCCTCGAACTGACAGCCGCACTGGCGATCGTGGGCGTCGTGATCGGGCTCACACTGCCGGCGCTCCGTGACACGCTGGATACAGTCGCAGTGCGCGCCGCGCGTACGGCCATGGCTTCGGGGATCGCACGGACGCGCGCGGCGGCGGTCGCACGCGGCGGAGCCCGCTTCGTCGTGCACCCGGAGGAGTCGCGTTTCTGGATCGAGGGCATGGGAGGCGACACGCTCGCCTCGCCGGTGGACCTGGCCGCCGACTACGGCGTGGAGCTGAGCGCCGGCTCCGGCAGCCAGGCCCGGCTGGAACTGCGATTCGACGGGCTGGGGATCGGGCGGGTTGCGAGCCGGACCTTCACGATCACCCGCGGCAGCGCGTCAGCCCGCCTCACGGTTTCCTCGTACGGCAGGGTGGGCCCATGAGGCCGGGTGTCTCGATCGTAGAGGTCGTGGTCGCATTCGCGGTGCTCGGCGCGTGCCTTCCGGCGCTGTTCTCCGCCAGCGGGCTCGCCGCCCGGCTGGCCGCGCGTGCCGCTTTGCTGGAAGGTGCCGTGGCCGTGGCCGAGGCGACGGCGGATTCCGTGCTCGCCGGGGAGCTGGCCAGCGCGAGCGAATGGGTCGAAGGCCCGTATACCGTGAGCCTCGCTGTCACGCAGGATGGCGACCTCTCATTCGTGGCGCTCACGGTCTCCTATTTCGAGGGGCGCGAAGCTCGGGATCTCCGGTTCGACATCGTTCACTCCCGCCCGCTGCCACACGCCAATGTGGACTGAGGAGGCGGCGGCCGCAGCGCCGAGCATCCGGCAGGTCCCACTCCTCACGCCCCGCGGCTCCCGCGCCGGTCACGTCCTCGCCGAGCTGAGCGTGCAGCTCGTGCTGGCGGCGGTCCTTGCTGCGATCCTGTCGGCGGCACTGATCAGCCAGCAGCGACTGGCGCACGCGCTCAGCGGGCGAGCGGATGCAGCGGGTGCCGTCCGGACCGCGGTGACCGTGCTGGCCGAAGAGACTCGCTTCCTGGACCCGGAATACGACGTCCTCGGCGTGGGTTCCGACACAATTGCACTTCGCGCCATCCGCGGGATCGGCATCGTCTGCGGCGATGGGGAACCCGCAGCCGGCGGAGACGCAGTCGTGCGCTATCGCGGGCTCCGGGAACCCGATCCCGGGAAGGACCGGGTCGTCTCGGCCTCCGGCGAATTTGCCGCTGCCGTCCGGCACAGCACGCGCCTGTCCAGGAGCGAGGAGTGCGGGCCGGTAGACGGTGAGGCGCTGTACCGCTGGGCGCTCGACACTGTGCCGCCCGCCGGGACCGTCCTCGTCCTGCACGAAATCGGCAGCTACCACCTTTCCGCCGACCTGAGATACCGCCGCGGCGGCGCGGGGAGGCAGCCGCTGACCGCTGCCCGCTTCGATTCGACCGCCACCCGCATCGAGTCCGTGGCCGCAGCGCGGCAGCGTCGCGCAGGTGACCCGCCCGAAGCGGCTGCGCTCACCGCGCTGCGAATCACCATAACGCCCGAGCCGATACCTCCGGCAACGAAAGCCGACAGCGCAATGCCGGCTGACCCGATCATCGTGCCGTTCATCAACGCCCCGGTGCACGGTCGTTCGGATATAGAACGGGAGGTGGCGCCGTGGTGACGGTCGGTGTGGCAAAGGACGCGTCCGGGAGGTCATGGCGGCCCGTGTCGATGGTGGTGTCTACCCGCCCGGCGAGGAACGGCTACGCGCTGGCTGTCACGATCCTGGCCCTGCTGGTTCTTTCGGTGCTGATGATCGGAATGCTCCAGCTCGCGGCGCAGGAGCTCCAGATCGCACGGGCACGGGTCGCGACGCTCCGCGCCCGCCTCGCCGCGGAATCGGCGGCACGCGCCATCCTCGGGGCATGGCCGGCGGACTCGCTCGGACGGCTCCCGGTGGGCGGGACATTCCGGCCTGCCGGTGCCGACGCGTCGGCATCGGGGCCCGCCGCTGGCGCCCAGATAGAGCGGCTCGGCATCGGCCGCTACCTCGTGCGGGCGACGGGCGCAGTGCCAACCTCGCCCGGTTCGTCCCCGACCGAATACCGGCTCGGCGTGCTGGTGGGGATGCTCGACGGCGAGGAGTTCTTGCGCGGGCTTCCCGCGGCGCTGACCGCGGCCGGCGCGGGGACGATCGAGCCCGGAGCGAGAATCATTGGCGCACCGCTTCTATCGGCCGATGACGTTGAAGCGGGAGCGGGAGGCGGCGCCGATGGTGACGGCGGATGGGGCGACCCCTGCATCGCCCTCGAGGGACCGGCGCTATTCGTAACCGACAGCGCACGTTGGCACGTGGAGGGCGGTGCAGAGATCACCGGGGTGCCGTCTTTCCTCGTCGAGCCGGCCTTCCGCCCGGGGCTGGCGGGCACTTCTCCCCGTGAGCTGCAGGAATTCGGCGATGTTACGCCGGCAGGCGTCGTCTCGCCCGGGCCGGCCGTGACCGTCGACGGCTGCGACACGAGCGTGCCGTCCAACTGGGGAGCGCCGCTGGACCCCGGGTCCCCGTGCCGGCACCACTTCCCGCTCATCGTCGCGCCCG
>DATMSC010000516.1:0-3067 GCA_035565595.1 Longimicrobiales bacterium
AGGTGCCGGTGAAGGTTTTCCAGAATGGCGGTCATGCTCCTCCTCGTCGATCGTGCATGATTTGCGGGTCGGGTTCAGCCCGGTGCGACGAAACGGGCGCGGACGTCGGCCGGCGCGCGCTCCAGCAGATCGTCGGCGGACGGGTCGCCGGCATCGCGGAGCGACCGGATGAGTCCGACCCAGTTGGCTGTGTTCTCCGGATCCACGGCGAGCGCCCGGCGGAACTGCTCGGCGGCGGGTTCGGGTCGATTCAGGTCCAGGAAGAGGTAGCCCAGCTCCCGGCGCACGCCCGGGTCGTCGGGGGCGGTCCTCACGGCATCCTGCAGGATCGAGGCGGCCTCATCGCGGCGTTCACCTCGCCGGAAGATGCGGGCGAGATAGAGCTGCGCCGTGACATTGTCCGGGTCGCGCTCGACGGCTTCGCGGAAGTGCGCCTCCGCAACGGTCAGCCGCCCCTGTTCGAATGCGGCGATCCCGTTCGCCACCGAGTCGTCGCGCCGCGTCAGCACGATCAGCGCAATCATGACGACGACGACCGAGGTGACCACGGCCGTCGCGCCGAGCACCGCCCTGCGCTGCGCGACCTGCCGCGCGCGCCGCTGCCGGGCGTACGACGAGTCCGGCTCGACTTGCGGCAGTGCTTCGCGTGATTCGACTGTCGTGTCCGTCTGTACCTTCGGCCTATCGGCGAGCTCGAGGACGTGAGCCCGGAGCACGTCTACGACGCGGAGCGCGAGGTCCGCATCTGCCGCGCGGACGTCGCCGGTGCGTGCCCGGTCGGCGGCGCGCACGAGATCGTGCGTCAGCCCGGCCAGTTCGAGCGTCAACAGATCGCTCGTACGGAGCTGCTGCGTGACTTGCTCGAGGGGGAGCTCGGCAGGCGAGAGGGCGTGCAGCCGGAGCGCGTCGGGAGCGCTGGTGTCATACCGGAGGAGCAGGCGGAGCACCCGCTCGACCGCGGCCCGCACGCGGACCACGGATTCGGCCATTTCGGCCGGATCGGCGTATTCGTGCAGGCCGCGGATTGCGGGCTCCGCGTCCGCCAGAGGCTGGAGCACTCGCGCGGGATCGAACATGATGCTCAGCGCTCGATCAGGAGTCTGCCCGCACGTCCGTGACCGAGTACGAAGCCTTCCGGGTCGTCGGCCGGGATCCCGATCCCGCTCCGGAGCTTCTCTTCGAGCGCCAGGCGCCGCATGAACTGCGAGAGAGTTTCGCCGGGCCGGCCTTCCGCATCGCGGAACTGCTGCACGATCTCGAGCCAGGTCCCTGAGAAGACGCGTCCGTCACGGGTGCGGACTACGTGAGGTCCGTTCCCGGCCGAGCTCCCCTCTCCAGGGCGGAAGAGCTCGAGCTGAGGAGGCTCGGCTGCCGCCTCTATCTCGGCCAGTATCCGCTCGATCTCGTCGTCCTCGGACTCCAGGAACTCGAGGCGGCGGTGCCATTCCGTGAGCTCCGGCGAATCCAGGTCGACCCCATCCAGCGCGCGCTTCATCTCGATGTAGCGCCTGACCGCGAGCGGATCCCACTGCTCTTCGATCGGCACCCGCTCGATCTCGTGGAGCGCGCCACTCCAGTTGTTCTGGTCGTACAGGATGTGCGCGAGGTAAACGCGCGCTTCGTAGTGGTCGGGGTCGATCCGGAGTGCGCGGCGCAGCTCTCGCCGGGCGGTGCTCACGTCGCCGAGACTGTGGGCGGTGTACGCGAGCGCGGCTACGGCTTCGGCGCTATCCGGGTACGTGTCCGCCGCGAGCTGAAAGACTTCGCATGCCTCCTGGTACATGCGTTCGCGGTAGAGCGCCCTGCCCATGGCGAGTAGCAACTCGATGTCGTCGGAGCAACCTGCGTCGCGCGCTCGCCCGAACAGCTCGAGCGCCTGATCCTGCCGGCCCAGCCGGAGCATGACCTCGCCGAGCCCGACCATGGCGTCGATGTTGTGAGGGTCGAGGACGAGCGAAGTCTCGAAGGCATTGCGTGCCCAGGCGAACTCCTCGCGCGCCATCCGGGTGTAGCCGAGCCCGACGTAGAGTTCGACCGAATCCGGATAGAGGAGCAGCCCCTGCTTCAGTGTGTCCAGCGCCGAGTCGTAGTCTCCGTCGTTGTAGAGAGCGTGAGCGCGCTCGTCGTATTCCTCCGAGCTGAGGAACGGGATGGCCATGGGTAGCGCCTCCTGTGCCGCGGCTTCGCGGTTCGGCGGGTGGTGGGAGCGGCCGCTGGGGGCGCGCTCTGTACCAAATGTAAGCGGCGGCTCGCGCGTCTGCCAAGCCTCGGTGGCACCTGGCCGGCGGCCAGGCGGGGCCGTTCATGGTTGGTCGAGCGCGGCCTGGTCGAATGGCGGCGGCGGATCGCCGGCGGGCGACTGGAACCATGCCCAGTCGACGGGGAGGCCGCGGGGGAGCCTGTCGCGCGGCGTCGGATAACGTTCGAACGGAAGTCCGTACTTGCGGCTGAGATAGAAGTTTATCGCGTTGGCGACGTAACCGGACGTGATGGCGCCCCGTTCGCCGTGCTCGAGGATCATGGCCGCGACGATTTCCGGCTCGCCGCCCGGTGGCCCGCCGATGCCGACGAACACGCCGTGATCCAGCCCGTGCGGGTTCGTCGCGGTTCCCGTCTTGCCCATGAAATCCCAGATCGGCAGCCTGCTGAGGTGAGCCGTGCCGCCCGGGCCGAGCACCTGGCGCATCCCTCGCCGGATCGCCTGGACGTGCTCGGACTGCAGACCGTAGTCCGCAGCGATCTCGGGCTCGTCGGTTACGGCGAGGCGGGGGCGGACCGCCCGTCCGTCGGAGCGGGCCAGCGCGGTGTAGATCTGGGCGAGCTTGAGCGGGGTCAGCGTGACCAGGTTCTGCCCGATCGTCAGACCCATGACCTCGTTGTCGTAGGGGAGGTAGCCGAATCGATCCTGCCAGTACGCCGTGCTCGCGGGGAAGATGCTGGCCATCTCGCCGGGAAGGTCGACGCCGGTGGGTGAGCCGAAGCCGAGACGCGACCCCGTGGAGAGGAATCGCTCCAGCCCGATCTTGATGCCTACCTGGTAGAAGTAGACGTTGCAGGAGTTCTTGAT
>DATMSC010000517.1:0-3955 GCA_035565595.1 Longimicrobiales bacterium
CCGATTCGCGCCGATCGCGACAGGCTCATCCAGGTGCTCACCAACCTGATCGACAACGCCATCAAGTTCACGCCCTCCGGGAGCTACGTGCGGGTGCGCGTCCGCCGCGTCGGCGGTGCCGTGGGATTCCTGGTGAGCGACTGCGGCCCGGGTATAGAACCGGCGGAGCGGAAACACCTGTTCACCCCGTTCTGGCAGGCGAATTCGAGAGCGGGGAAAGGGGCAGGACTGGGCCTCTCCATCGCCGCGGGGATCGTGGCCGCACACGGCGGGCGCATCACCGTCTGGTCGCGGCCCCGCCAGGGGAGCACGTTCACCTTCGCGATCGCGATCGTGTAGAGGGCGTTCGGTGTTCCGGGTTGGGTCGACGTCGGGGAAGACATCCTTGACCCGGTCGTGCGATCTCCCGTAATTTTGCTCGCGCAGCGTACGAATCCATGCAAACAGTCTGTTCGCCGGTACGCGGCTTTGCATTGCCACTGCGGCGCCGGCTTTCGCATGGTCGTCCCCGGCGGCCAGGCGCCGCGCGCCTTTGATGGCACGCAGAGCCGAAGCCGTCGGACCGGGGAATGCGGGTCCCCCCCGTGACCGGCCCCAAGCAACGAGCGTGAAGGTGCGTCAGACGTCGATTCCGGAGGTGGCAGCCGATTCCGACATGGAACGGCAGGTGGCGCACGAGGATCTGAAATCCGGGAGCGGCCGGCCAGTCGTCCTCCACATCGGCCTGCACAAGACTGCAACGACCTTCCTCCAGCTCAACGTCTGGCCGGCGATTTACGGCATGGGCGGATGGAAGCGACCGAAAGTCGAAAAGTTCCTGCGGGAGATCGGCAGCGCCCGCCTCCCCGCAATGGTCTCGCAGGAGAATCTGTCGGGGGTCCTGGCGCCCCGACGTCCTGGCGAGAGCTGGGACCGATTCCAGTCGACCATGGACGCGGCCGTCCGAAGGGATCCACCGCCGGAGATCCTCATGGTCGTTCGGCCGCACGCGGATTGGCTTCGATCGGCCTATCTGGATCGGCTGAAGCGCGGGTATAGAGGCACGGCTCGGGATTACGTGGCGAAGTTCAGCTCCAAAGACCTGAGCTGGCATCGCCGCGCGGTGTACCTCGCAGATCGCTTTCCGAAAGTTACGGTTCTCTCATACGACGAGCTGGTGAGGTCGCCGGAGCGGTTTCTCGGCAAAGTGCTCGAATGCCTGAACGTCCGTGATGGCCTGGACGTACGGGAGCTTCTGGCCAATGCGCGGAGACCCACGAATGTGTCGCCAAAGACCTATACCGCAATGGCCGTCGGCAGGATGGTCTACAGACCCGGTGTCGCGCGCTTTCTCTCCCGCGTGTCCCGAACGAATTGTCGGCTTCGAGGCGGCTGCCCCAACTGCGCGAACCACGAACACGACATTCTCGAGCACGTGGTCGGTCTCGCCAATCGAATCCCCTTCTCACGGACGATCAATGTCGACATGTCGTTCCTGGGTGACCGCTTCGACGAGGACTGGCAACAGGTCATGCGACACCTGGCCCCGTGAACTACCGTGGTTCACCGCGACCCGCCCCGTTGAGTGATCGCTCCCGATCGCTGAAACGCGACCCCTGAAAACCTGATCTAATAGCTCCACGGAGCAGCCGCGCCGGCCGGCTCGCGGAGGAGCTCTGCCACGGTCTTCTCGCGGAAGAATCGCGAGATCTGCTCTGCGACGCCTTTCCAGTGCGCGTGGGCGGGGCAGGGATTGTTGTCGCTGCACTCCGGGCGCCCCAGCAGGCACCCTCGCCGGGGCCCGATCGCGTCGAACACCGAGGCGATGCGTTGGAGCGTGAGTTCCTCCGCGGGGACTGCGAGCTGGAATCCGCCCGCCGGCCCCCGGGTCGAGCGGAGAATTCCCTGCTTCGCCAGTGTGTGCAGGATCTTGGAGAGATAATTGCGCGGCAGCTCGAGCGCCTCCGCCACGGTGTCCACCCGTACGGGCCCGTCTTCCGAGTTGTCAGCGATATACAGCACCGCTCGCAGCGCGTATTCGGCAGTGTCCGACAGCAAACCGACCTCCGTTTCCCAGTACGGCCCATCGTCATGATCAAATGACATACACCCCACGGCGTGGCGAAGGTTGCCCGGGTCGGTGCCGAGGCGGGCGGGACCGGGCGGTTCAAGGGTGGGATGGTCGCGGAGGGACTGAGGTCAATCCCCCGCGCTGGCCGGCGCGAGCTGACGCAGCGCCGTGAGGACGGCATCGCGCCCGCCCGCCGTCGCGGCGACGATGGCGCCGTCGGCGTCGAGGATGTAGGTGAGCGCGGGGTGCGTAATGTCGCCGGTGAGCGGATCCCGCGATCGCGCCACTTCCCACGTGTTCAGCGTGGCCTCGACCGTTTCCACTTCGCCGGTGAGCAGGTAGTCACCGGTACCGAGCCCCCACCGTTCGGCGATGTGTGGAGTCCGGGTTGGCGTGTCACGCCACGGGTCGAGCGTGACGACCACAACGGCCGGCGCGACGCGGTCGGGATCTGCTGCGACGGCGTCTCTCGCCGCGAGGGCGTCGTGGACGAGGAGCGGGCAGACCGTGCCGCAATGCCCGAAGCCGAACGTGATTATCACGGGTCGTCCGCGTAGCACCTCGAGCGTGAATGGCTGCCCGTGTTGATCCGTCAGCTCCAGCGGCGGCGCCGGCCGGTAGAGGCGGTGAGGCCCGGCCGCGCTGCCGTCGATGGATGCCGATGCGAAATCGCGACCGAGCATGCCGGTCACCTGTCGCGCGGCGGCGAGCGAGCCAGTCAGGAGCAGGCAGGAGGCGGTGGTAAGGACGACCCGCCCGGCGCGTGCGCGGGCGAGCTTCGCGAGCCCGCCCGCAGTCGCGTCCGGCCACCCGGCGACCAGCGTGGCCAGCATCCCGAGCGGCGAGCCGACGAGCCCGACCCAGCCCGCGGCGCTCGGGAGCCCGGACTCGCGGATGCCGAAGCAGACGTACCGGGTGCGGGCGAGCCACGCGGGCGGGACGTCGCCGGCCGGCCAGAGCGCGAGCGCCCACCACCCGGCGGAGGCCGCCAGGATCGCGGCGAGAGCCGACAGCGCGAAGACCTCGTCCGGCCGGAGCCTGCCGATGCGCGAGGCCGGCGGCGGTCGCCCGGCCTCGCCTTGCATCGTTCGCATCACCCGATCCGCCACACGAATGAAAGCAACTTCCAGTTGGCGAAGTAGTAGATCCCGAACGCCGCCAGGAAGATCAGTACCAGGATCAGCGTTCCCGGCGCCGGGCCGAGCCGGCCGTGCGGCAGTCTCGCCTCGTCCGCGTCAGACAGCGGACGCGGCGGATTCACGAGTCCCTGCGGGATACCGTGCATCGACATGTGCGATTTCTCTCTCATCCAGGGGTACGCCGAAGAACACCGACCAGACGGTGATCAGGATGTAGATCCCGCCGCCGACCGCGGCGAGCAGCCCGCCGAGCGCCATCACACCCATGAGCAGGTCCACGGTGGGGCTGAATTCGAGGCCGAAAGGTGCGCTGGCGAAGGTGATGTCCCAGTGCCGGCGAGGTACCGCGAAGCCGCCGGAGAGAGACATGAAGACCGAGAAGATGAGCATCCCGCCGGCGAAGAGGTACGGCTGCATCTTCGCGAGCGGCCAGAACGCTACCTTCTTCCTGAAGATCAGCGGGATCAGGTAGTAGGTGAGCCCCATGAACGCCATGGCGGTGCCGCTGACCACCGTCGCGTGGAAGTGGCCCGGTACGCGCAGCGTGTTGTGCGCGATGATGTTGATCTGCTCGGTACCGATCGTGACGCCCGTGATCCCGCCCACGAAACCGAAGACGACCACGGACAGGACCAGGGAGCTGAAGCCCGGGTCACCCCACGGCGCGCGGCGGACCCACCCGAAGAGACCGTGCGTGAAGCCGCGCAGCCGCTGTCCCAGCTCCACGCCGGCGGGCACCGTGAACCCGTGCAGCATGCTGGCCAGC
>DATMSC010000518.1:0-1564 GCA_035565595.1 Longimicrobiales bacterium
GCAGCCCGGTAGCGCACCTGAATGGGGTTCAGGGGGTCGCCGGTTCAAATCCGGCCGTCCCGATTCTACAAGTCACCGCGGGACAACGACTTGCGGGCACCACTTAGCGACGCCTCGCCGGCAGTTGGCGGGGCGTCGCTAAGTTTTTGACTAAGTCCTGGCGGCCGTTCCGGGCCGGCGACGCGCGCGCGATCGGTCTCCGGGCGGGTCGGATCCGCCTCGGCGAGCAGTGCGAGGACGCGGCGGAGCGTATCCGGCTCGGCCGTGGACATGGCCCGGGCGACGGCCGAGCGGAGCGCCGTTTCCTCGCTGACCTTCCCCGAAGCCAGGGCCTCCCGGATGGCGGCGCGGCCACGGCTCGCCTCCCGAATCGCGAGCTCATCTTCCTTCGACCTGTACACCGTCTCCGATATGCGGCTACCGCGCGCGTGGGACGCGAGGATTTCCATCGCGCGCGGGCTCTCGAGGTGCGTCGCGGCCAGGTCGGTCCAGAGCCGGCGGAGACCGTACCAACCCCGGCCGGGCACGTGCTCCACACCGGCGATCTCCTCGAGCTCGCAAAACCACTCCAGGAGCCCGCGGTCGGACGCCCATTTCAAGTACCTTCCGTTCTGCCGCACGGGAACCGCACCGCCTACCAATCTGCCCTGTGCGCACAGGGCGTAGTCATCGATCTCTCCGCGCACGTAGGCAGCCTCGCACTCGCGGAGGTACCCCGCCTGCATCTCGTAGTCGAGCCGCGCGCGTAACACCGGATCCACATCGATCACGGATCCGCGCTTTTTTCCCCGTCCACGAACCTTCAGGCGGCCGAGGCCAAACTCGCCGACAGAGGCGAGACTCAGGTCGCTCCGCATGCATCGTACGACTTGCCCGCCGCGGAGCGCGTCGCCGCCGGCCAGTATGAGGAGCCGGATGCGGGGATCCACGTCAGGGTGGTCGAGTGCCGCCAGGATACGCTGCGCCTCCTCTGGCGTGTGGCGCTCGCCCTCCTCCTCCGCCGCAACGTCCAGATCGCGCCCGGTGAGCCGCCGCCGCATCCTTCGTATCCACCCCAGCGGCCGCAGCGAGCTTCTTCACGTACTCGCCGTACGCGTCGCCGCTCAGACGGTGCCGAAGCGTCCGCAGCGACGCGTTCGCCTCCAGCACCGAGGCGTCGGTGCCGAGGTTCCGGCCACGCAGCAGATTGCTTACTTACCGCCTGGTAGACCTCCGGACCCAGGCGCTGGCGAACCGCCGTCAATCTCGAATGGCGCGGCGTCGCCTCATTCGCCCAGTAATGCAGGAACTCCCGGAGGACAGCGAGTCCGCACACCGAGCCGCGATCGCACGCTCGCTCGGCAGATTCTCGAAGAAGCCGATCATCTGCATCTTGAAGTAGGCCTCGGGATCGATGCCCGGTCTGCCTCCTCGGCTCAGGTCCGTCTCGCAGTACTCACACAGCGCCTGAACCTTGTCGCCGAACCCCGAGCGCGTAAGCTCATGGTCCAGACGCCGATAGAACGCATTCACCGGCGTCGACGGCAACTCGCTCGTCGCGATCCACAGGCTCGCTTGCTGTTCA
>DATMSC010000519.1:0-15236 GCA_035565595.1 Longimicrobiales bacterium
GCACGGCCAGCCGACGTACCGACCACGACTGTTGCGCCACCAACGGCGCCCAGGATCGCGCGGCCTAACCGATCTTCCGGGTTTTCAGCGGTCACAGCGCCAGCCACGCTGCCGGCCACAGCACCGATACCGGCTCGGGTAACGCCACGTACCAAGCCAACCGTCGCAAAGCCTGGACGGGCGGGGCCGCCGCGCCGGAACAGCCCCGTGCTTGGCACATCGACACGGGTAGCGTTCGGCGCGTTCTCGACAATGCGCTTGACACGTCCGCGGATCTGTTGGCCAAGGCCACGGATCTCGTCGTCACTCATTCCTGGCAACACATTGCGGAGCCACGCCATGAAGTCGGCGTCCTGCTTGCTGGGCCGGGTTTGAGCTACGACGTAGAGCGCTCGGCCTACATCGTTTTTGAAGTTGAGAGAGACGTTGCGGTTGCGGAACCCAAACCGCAGCTTCGCTCCGGTAAGCTCTTCGGGGAGCCGCGGAATACCGGAACGGGCAGGTTGGGGTTGGCCGGCCGGCGGGCCAGTTGCCGCACCGGCCAGCCCTTCATCTACTTGGGTTGCGCGGGTCGGTGTTGTGGCTTCGGCGGCGCGGGTTCGCCCTGCTTCGAGCCGGGCAAGGGGTTGCTCGACTCCGGCGGCGAGGTGTTGCCATGCGGAATCAATTTCGCGACCCACCCTCTCCCACGCTTGTAGTCCTCGCTCGTCCAAACACGAGAGGAATATGCCATCGTCGTAACCCTCCCGGAAAAGCTCGATCGTTTGGACCTCGTATGCGTTGGCACGAATGTCACCACCTACGAGATCGTGAATACGCGTACCAAGATTTCCCTGCATTCGGGCGCCGACATTACCCGTCCGAAATCGATCTCAAGCGCGCACCGGTCGCTACCCTCAAATTCACGCGCGGCGAAATATCCCGCCTGGCGAAGTGCCATGGAGGCCATGACCAGGAAGCTTTCCACCACTTGTGGTGGCGTCGTCGCCGGCAGGAGTGCCCGAATGGAATCTTGTGCGGAGAACGAGCCTTCCGCGAACCAACTGCCAACGCCCGGCGGTAATGTCCTCCGGTAGCTCCAGCGCACGCGCCAACGGCTCGATAATCTCTTCGGCCGCCTGGCTCACAAACTGCACCCGTTCGGGCTCGGGTAGCTCGGCGAACCGGGCCAGACCTGGATGGGCGTTCGTCGTCAACTCGACGTTGGCGATAACCGGCGCCTGCACCGCGCTGGTCGCGGCCTGGATCGTACCACGCACACCAACCCGCCGGCGCGCCTCTTGCTCGAAACGCTCCAGGTCGCCGGTAATGTCCGGCTCCAGCCGCTCAACGTCGAAGCCCGGCGTTGGACCCTGGCCAGGATCCCGCGGGCGGTTGCTCGCGGGCCGCGCTGCCTTCTTCCGACGCCTGTAGTAACATCTCGTCAAAACGACTCGCGGACACTGGCGGGACGGCAGGGGACGGCATGAGCGAGAGCGCGGGCCGGGACGGGGCCGCCTGGCTCGTCCCGGCGGCGACAAAGTTTGGAGAGATACCGCGACAATTTTCAGAGAACCCACATACCGGAAGGAAAAGCGGGCAGTGGCGATGGGTGGCCTACCGCGCAGCTTCACACGGGAGACGCAGGGCGGTAAAGCGCCATAAACTCATTCGTCAATAGCCGGTTCGGCATCCGTCCCCGGGTTCGGGAAGGGCGACCCGACCCCGGGAGCCCTCCCTCTTTCCAGCCGGTAGCCTCTCGTCGGACCATCGGCGTCGCGGACGTGGCGCCGGAGCGATCGCGTCCCCTACCCGAAACCGTGAGTCTGTGCACCAGAATGGCCATTTTTGCGGAATGTTCGAGCCCCCGCGAAGGGGCCACGAGGCTGGCGAGTCTGGCCACCTGGCCGAAGCGGTCGACTACTCGAAACGGCGCGAAGTGACGCGTTCGGCCCGTGCGGCTTCGCGGTACCGGTACGTGGCCGGGCGAACGATTTTGAAAAGGCCGAGCCTCTGACCCATGAGCAGGTATCCGGCGACGAAGGGCGGACCGCCCATGACCAGGACCGTGAGCCACATGTGGCTGGCGAGAACGTGTACTCCCAGGCCGAGCAGGAAGAGCGCCACCGGAATCACGAATATCTTTTCGTTCTCCCTGGTCTCGTTGCGGTTGGCCCACTTCACGTACGCCAGGAGTACGCCGACGAGGCCCAACAAGGCCGCGGCCAGAATCAACCGAGCGAGCGAGGCAGTTCCTGACATGAAAATCCTTCGGCGTTCGGATCCGTCATCAGGTCCTGCCGCACGTTAATCTCAGCGGACGAACCATAACAGAGACAGATGCGTGCATCGCCGACCAGTACAGATGCGAAAGCCGGGCGATTAGCGTACGAACGGCCGGTGAAGACGCTGCAGGACGTCTCGCGGAAGCGGGTGACTCCCGTGTGGATCCGTCGGCCGGGGGCGGGGTGTAGACCCGACGGCGCGGGCCAAACCGACATCGGCCAGTGTAAGAACTTCAGCCAGCGGTGGTGGCAGAGAATTTCGCGCGGATTGAGGGAAGGCTTGACCAGTCCCACCGCTGCCATCATTGAGCAATATTGACAACGACCTGGCCCCGGGTGGGGAAGTTTCGGGTGGGGGAAGGTGGGGCACCCTGCCCGGCTGCAACCCCCGCCCCGCGCCGCCGCCTCGCCCGCTACCGGTCGCGCCAGCGTCACCGCCGCAATCCTCCTGGGGGTCCGGCCGGCCGTACGTGCGCGGGAACTCCGTCAGGCCGCCGCCAATTCAGTCGACTACCAGTGGATCGGCCGGGCCCAGCTCCGGCATCGCGCACGCGCACGAGTGGCGTAGCGCTGCGGCGTGCGCTGCCCCGGCGCGGTTAGCCCCACCTCGATGTCCGCCCACTGCGCGGCCTCGCGCAGCGCCCGATTGAGCGCTTGCCCCGTCCAGGCTCGGACTCGATCTCCCGGGCGCGCCAGGCGAGTGTCACCAGATCTCGCACGCCGCCACGCACCCGGGAGCGCCAGCGCCCCGGCACCGGCTCGAGGCGCGGTGAGCGTGGCACGGTGGTCGCGGTACGCAGCCGGCGCCAGGCCGGGCGCGGCCGAGACTCCCGCAATGGCGCCCGCCGTCCAATGGGACCAGGGTTGGTATCCGCTATGGACGTCCTCCAGGTACTTCTCTGGGGTTTCGCCGGCACGACGGTCCTCACGACCATGCTGCGCGGGAGCCAGGCCCTCGGACTTACGCGGATGGACATCCCGCTCCTCCTGGGGCTCATGATCACGCCCAACCGGGATCTGGCCAAGGCTTACGGCTTTTTCGCGCATCTGGTGAACGGCTGGCTCTTCTCCCTGCTGTATGCGGCGTACTTCGAGGAGCTCGGATTCGCCAGCATATGGATTGGCGGGGCCATGGGCGCAATGCACGGGCTCTTCGTCCTGGCGGTCGGCCTTCCGGCGATCCCGGGGTTGCACCCCCGCATGGCCACCGACGCCAGAGGCCCGGAGCCGACGCGGGAGCTGGAGCCACCCGGCTTCATGGCGTTGAATTACGGCCGGCACACCCCGATCGTCACGCTGCTCGCGCATGTGGTGTTCGGCGCGCTGCTCGGGGCATTCTATCGTTCATGACGGGCCGCCCGGCTCCGTTCTGCGATCGTCAGCGCGGCGTTGATCAGCCCGACGTGGCTCAGCGCCTGGGGGAAGTTGCCGCGCGCCTCACCGGTTTCGGGATCGATCTCTTCGGCGAGCAGTCCCAGGTCGCTCCGTCGATCGAGCAGACGCTCGAAATACTCGAGCGCAGCGTCGACGCGGCCAATGTGCGCGAGCGCTTCCACGAGCCAGAAGGAACAGACCACGAACGCGCCTTCACCGGGTGGGAGCCCATCGGGACCGAGGTACCGGTAAACCAGCTCGCCGCGGGCGAGATGCGTACGAATCGCGTCCACAGTGCCGATGATGCGCGGGTCCGTGCCATCGATCAGACTCGTGAGCGGGATCCTGAGCAGCGCCGCATCCAGCTCGTGCCCCGGGGTCCGCGTGAATGATCCCAGGCGAGGATCGTAGCCGTGATCGAGGACCCAGGCGCGAATCGCGTCACGGGTGCGCCGGATCTCGTCGACCCGAATGGGTAGCGGGTCGAACGTGGCGAGCTCCAGCAACCGCTCGAGACCGAGCCACGCCATGACTTTGGAATGGACGTGCTGCGCGCGGCCCGATCGTACCTCCCAGATCCCCTCGTCGGGTTCCCGCCAGCGCTCCATGACGATGCGGCCCATGCCGCGGAGCAGTCGCCGCGCATCCCTGTCGAACGTGCCCCCGGATCTCCTGTAGAGCGTGAGAGCGTCGATGACTTCGCCATACACGTCGAGCTGGAACTGAGCCGCAGCCGCGTTCCCTGTACGGACAGGGCTGGAACCGCGGTATCCTTCCAGGTGCGGGAGGATCTTCTCCGGGATGTCGGCGCCGCCAAACGCCGTGTAGAGCGCCTGGAATTCCGGGTGGGTTACCCGGGTCGTGTACAGGAGCCACTCGGCGAAGGCGTGGGCCTCCCTCTCATAACCGAGTCGCAGCAGCGCCCGGATCGTGAACGCCGCATCGCGAAGCCAGCAGTAGCGATAGTCCCAGTTCCGGACTCCGCCGATTTCCTCCGGGAGTGAAGTTGTCGGTGCGGCGATGACGGCGCCGGACGGTGCATACGTAAGTAGCTTGAGGGCGAGCGCGCTCCGGATCACTGCGTCCCGATACGGTCCGGCGTACCAGCAGCGACTCGACCATTCGCGCCAGAACTGCTCGGTGAGTCGCTGTATGACCTCGAGGTTGTCGAGCACGGGCAGGTCCGCCGGCGCTTCCGGCGAATAGGCCAGGGCGAGGTCGAAGCGCTCTCCGGCGGAAACGACGATGCGGCCGGTGACGGCGCCCTGATCCGTGCCGAGCGGTGCGCTGCTCGCGAGGTGGAGCGCCTGGTTGCCCCACTCGATGGTGAACCTCGTCGGCCGTCGCTGCCGCACGCGAGGCGTTGTTCTTCCATACCCCGGACGGGCGTCCACACGTATTTCGATGTGTACCCGGCCGCTCGCACCCTCGATACGGCGGACGATCTCGCGGTACGGCACCGGATACTCGTGTTTCTGCGACTCGGTCAGTGCCGGCATGAAGTCCGTGACCCGCACGATGCCCGATGCTGTGGTGAACTCGGTTTCGAGGACGTTGGTGCCTTGCAGATAACGCCGTGTCGTCGTGAACGCGTCAACGGGGCGGATCACGAACGAGCCGCCCAGGTCGGCATCGAGGATGCGGCCGAATACCGGATCGCCGTCGAAGCGGGGGAGACACCACCAGTCGACGGATCCGGTGCTCGACACCAGCGCAATGCTCCGTCCGTCGCCGATGACGCCGTAATCGCCGATCGGCTGGTAGCGGGGGATCGGGTGGGAAAAGGCGGGGCCGCGGGAAGCCCGGGTCTGCCGACGCCGCTGTGACGCGTCAGGCTCTGCGCCGGGGATCACCTGCGGGAGAGATACCAGGCTGCCGCGCCACCAGCCAGGATGCCGCCGACCAGGAAGGAAAGAGCTGGTACCGCGGAGGTCGGCGCCGTCAGCTCCCTGGGCCCGAGGCGCGCATGCTGCACCTCGGGGCGGAGCCGCGGATCGACCTCGCCCTGGCGCAACGCGAGGCGGAGCACCTCGGCGAGGTGCAGTGCCCGTCGGCCCGTGCCGTGGGAGACCTGTTCCCGGCAACTGAAACCGTCGGCGATGATGACAGTTGCATCGTCCACCTCGCGGATCGCCGGGAGGAGCACGCGTTCGCCTGCAGCGATCGAGACGTCGTACTTCTCCCCTTTCTCGAAGCCGAACGCGCCGGCCACGCCACAGCAGCCGGAGTCCAGGATCCGGAAATCGAGACCCGCGCCGCGGAGAACCTCTTGGTCGGCGTCGAAACCGAGCACAGACTTCTGGTGACAGTGTCCGTGAACGACGGCTCGTCGTGAAAGCCGCGGCGGCTCGTACCCGCCCGCCACCGCCGTCAGCGCCTCCGCGAGGGTATACGTCTGCCGGGAGAGTCGAATCGCCGCGTCGTCATCCGGGAAGAGGTTGACCAGCTCGTCACGGAACACCGAAACGCAGCTCGGCTCGAGACCGACCACCGGCGTACCGGCCTCGATTTCCGGATTCAGCGCTGCGAGGATCTGCCGCAGGTACTGCTTCGCCCGGTCGAGCAGTCCGAAGTCGTACAATGGACGGCCACAGCAGAGGAACGGCTCCGGAACGAGAACGTGGAAACCGGCGGATTCCAGCACTTCCGTTGCGGCGGCGAGCGTTTCGGGGAAGAAGTGGTTGTTGAAGGTGTCGGGCCAGAGAATGACGCGCTGGCCGTGGATGTTCCGCGGCTGCCGTTCCCTGAACCAGGAGCTGAAGGTGCGCCGCGCGAAGCGCGGGATGCGCCGCTGAGGTGCGATCCCGGCGGCGGCTTTCGCTACCCCGCGAAGACCCGGCGTCTGCGTCACGAAGTTGGCGAGTCCCGGGACCATGGAAGCCAGCCTCGCCCACCGTGACACGAGGCCGAAGGCGAAGGCGGTTCGCGGCCGCGGCCGTTCCTCGTAGTAGTGCGACAGGAATTCGGCCTTGTACGTCGCGATGTCGACGTTGACCGGGCACTCCCCCTTGCAACCCTTGCAGGCGAGACAGAGGTCGAGGGACTCCTTCACGGCCTCGCTTTGCCAGCCGTCGCGGATGGTCTCGCCCCGGAGCATCTCGAAGAAGAGGTGCGCGCGGCCGCGCGTGGTGTGCTTTTCTTCGCGGAGTACCATGTAACTCGGGCACATGGTGCCTCCGCCATGCCGGCGGCACTCGCCGACGCCCACGCACCGGAGCGCCGCGTGGGCGAAATCCCCTCCGTCCCGTGGGAACCGGAAGTGCGTTTCCGGTCTTGCCGGTCGGTAGTCGGTGCCCAGCCGGAGGTTCGAAGTGCGGGGATAGGGATCGACGATCTTGCCGGGATTCATCATCCCGTTGGGGTCCCAGATCGCCCTGAACTCCCGAAAGGCCTCGACGAGCTCTGCCCCGAACATGATCGGGAGCAGATCTGCGCGGGCCTGACCGTCGCCGTGCTCGCCCGAGATCGAACCGCCGTACCGGTTTACGACGATCTCCGCGGCCTCCTCCGTGAATGCCCTGTAGCGTTCGATGCCGTCGCTGGACGTCAGGTCGAAGTCGATGCGGGTGTGGATGCAGCCCTGCCCGAAATGCCCGTAGAGTGCGCATCGGTAGCCGTAGCGATCGAGCAGCGCCCGCAGATCGCGGAGGTAGGCGCCGACGTTTTCGACGGGCACGGCGGAGTCCTCCCATCCCTCCCAGGTGTCGGGCTCGCCGGGGATGAAGGCGGTGGCACCGAGCCCGGACTCGCGAACGATCCAGAGGTGGTGTTGCGCATCCGGGTCGGTGTGCAGCGACATGGTTGGCGCTTCCGGCTCTCGGGCGAGAGCGGTCATCGCATGCCGCGCGTTCTCTTCCGCCGCTTCCGTGGTTTCACCACCGAATTCGACGAGGAGCCAGCCATTGCCGCCGGGGAGCAGCCCGAGCTCCTTCGTGTGCAGGCCCTTCCTGCGCATGTAGGAGACGAGGTGGTCATCGATCCCCTCGAGGGCCAGGGGCCGGAACTCGCGGATGCGCGGCACGTGGTCGCCGGCCATGTATACGGATGGATATCCCAGCACGAGAATCACGCGGGAACGCGGTTCCGGAATCAGCGTGAGCGTCGCTTCGAGCACGGTCACGCACGTCCCCTCGCTCCCGACCAGCGCGCGCGCCACGTTGAAACCGTTTTCCGGGAGGAGCGCGGGGAGGTTGTAGCCGGAGACCCGCCGCTGGATCTTCGGGAAGCGCGCCCGGATCAGGTCGGCGTACCTGTCACGAAGCTCGCGGAGGCGCCCGTAGATCTCGCCTCGCCGGCCTCCGGACGCGATGATTTGGTCGAGCTCTGCATCCGGCGTGGCGCCGACCCGCAGCCGCATTCCGTCGTACGTCAGCACCTCCAGCTCCTCGACCTGGTCCGCAGTGGACGGGCCGGGGCCGAAGAACTCCGCCATCACGGAGTGGGTGCCGCACGAATCGTTGCCGATCATCCCGCCGATGACGCAGCGATTGTGCGTGGCCGGGTCCGGGCCGAAGGTCAGCCCGTGCGGTCTGGCGGCGTCGCGTAGCTCGTCCAGGACGATTCCGGGTTCCACACGCGCGCGCCGTTGTACCGGGTCGATGGCCAGTAGCCGGTTGACGTATTTGGAGAAGTCGAGCACCACGGCCGTGTTGCAGCACTGGCCGGCCAGGCTGGTCCCGCCGCCGCGGGGGAGGACCGGAGCACGATGGCGCCGGGCGATTTCGACGGTACGGACCACATCCTCGATGTCTCGCGGCAGGACCACGCCGAGCGGGACCTGACGGTAGTTGGACGCGTCAGTCGCCCAGAGCGCGCGGTCGCCGTCCTCGAATCGGACCTCGCCGGTGATTGCGGCACGGAGACCGGCTTCGAGCGCCTTCAGCTCCACTCTCGATGACGGGGGGCTGGAGGACCCGGAACGCGGGCCGGGGAGCGTCGGAAGCTGAATCGCCATGGACGTTACCGTGACCGGAATCGTTCCGCGTCGGTTCGTCTGAGCTCGAGCCCGAGCCCCGGGCGCGAGAGATCCGGCCGGAACTCGCCGTGCTCCGGGACTACCGCGCCGTCGAAGAGCATCTGCTCGATGCGCGCGTGGTCATGGAAGTATTCGAGGTGCCGGACGACATCCGTTGCGACGCCAACGTGCAGGTGGAGTGACGGCGCGGTGTGGGATGAGAGGGGTACGTGGAATGCCCTGCAGAGCGCGGCCACGTCCATGAACCCCGTGATCCCGAGGCATCGAGTCGCGTCGGCCTGGAGCACGTCGACCGCGCCGGCCTCGAGCATGCGTCCGAAGTAGGAAGGGTCGTAGCCGTACTCCCCGGCGGCGATCTCCATCCCCGCGGGTGCCCGGTCGCGGATCAGTCGGAGTCCGTCGAGGTCGTCGGAGCTGACGGGCTCCTCGAACCAGGTCACGCCGTACTCCCGGAACTCGCCGGCCAGGGCGAGGGCCTGCTTGCGATCGTACGCACCGTTCGCGTCCACGTACAACTCTGCGCTCGAGCCGATCGCGTCGCGGGCCACGCGGACCCGCTCGACGTCGGCCACCGGGTCGCGACCGACCTTCATCTTCACGCGCGTGATGCCACTCCCGACCCAGCCCTCGAGCTGGGCACGCAGGCGTGCCGCGTCGTAGGACGTGAAGCCGCCGCTCCCGTAGACCGGCACGGCGTCGCGCGCGCGGCCGAGGAGATCGCAGAGCGGCAGCTCGAGCAGCCGGGCCTTGAGGTCCCAAAGGGCGACGTCGACGGCGGAGATGGCGGTAGCCGCGATCCCCGGGCGGCCGGCGTTCCGCACCGCGCGCACCATCGCCGACCAGGCACCCGGGATGGAGAGCGTACCCATCCCGGTCACCACATGGGCCAGGAGCCGTTCGACCACCACGGCCGCCGCTTCGTGAGCGTAGCTGTACCCGATGCCGGTCACGCCGTCAGCTGACGCCTCGACCAGGACGAGTGTCGTCGAGTCCCAGCGCAGGGTACCATCGGACTCGGGGGCATCCGTCGGAATCGTGTACGCCGAGACGTCCACGCGCTCGATCGCCGGCACGATTGCGGCCTCCGCGAGTCTCAGCTCACGCCGGGCAGACGGCCATCCACCAGCTCTCTGGCGGATTGCCTGATCACTCGCCGGCGCCTCCGGTCCCCTCTCGCCATTGAAAGCATGAAGTTCCTGGCCTGCCTGAACGTGATGTGCGGTGGCAGCGGCGGGACCTCGGGATCCGTGATGGCGTCGACTATGACGGGGCGGTCGGCGTCGAACGCCCGATCCCACCCGGGCACCACGTCCTCGGGGCGCTTCATCTCAACGCCGGCAAGCCCGAGGCTCTCGGCGTAGCGGGCGTAGGAGAAGGCCGGCACGTCCTGTGACGCCTCGAACTTCGGATCTCCCACGAACACCCGCTGTTCCCACGTGACCTGGTTCAGGTCCCGGTTGTTCAGGACGAGGATGACCAGCCGCGGATCCCGCCATTGCCGCCAGTACTTCGCTATGGTGATCATCTCGTTGATTCCGTTCATCTGCATGGCGCCGTCACCCACGCAGGCGAGGACCGGACGGTCCGGGTGGGCGAACTTGGCGGCGATCGCGTACGGCACGCCCGGCCCCATCGTGGCCAGGTTGCCGGAGAGCGACGCCATCATCCCCCGCCGGATCCTGAGGTCCCGTGCCCACCAGTTCGCGGCGGATCCGGAGTCGCACGTCAGGATGCATCGGTCCGGCAGGCGAGGCGACAGCTCCCAGAACACGCGCTGCGGGTTGATCGATTCGGCTTCGTTCATGGCCCGCCGTTCGAGCACGGTCCACCAGTCCCGCACCCAATCTTCGATCTGGCCGCGCCACTTGCCGTCCTTCTTCGGCTCGAGGAGCGGCAGGAGCTCCGTGAGCGTCTCCTTCGCGTCGCCGCAAAGGACGACGTCCATTGGATAGCGCAGGCTCAGGTTGCGCGGGCGTATGTCGATCTGGACGCCCCGGGCCTGTCCCTCCTTTGGCAGGAACTCCGAATAGGGGAAGCTGGTGCCGATCATGAGGAGGGTGTCGCACTTCATCATGAGGTTCCAGCTCGGGCGTGTGCCGAGGAGCCCGATGGAGCCGGTCACCCACGGGAGGTCATCGGGGAGCACGGCCTTGCCCAGGAGCGCCTTGGCGACGCCTGCACCGAGTCGCTCGGCCGTCTCGGCGACCTCGTCACTCGCGCCGAGCGCGCCCGCGCCCACCAGGATCGCGACGCGTTTGCCCTGGTTGAGCACATCGGCGGCGCGACGCAGGTCTTCCTCGCGCGGAACCACTCGCGGCGCTGACCAGCCGATTCCGCTGAACGTGGCGCCGTGGACGCGCGGCGGGCTCTCAATGGCGTCCATCTCCTGCACGTCGGCCGGAAAGACGAGGCAGGTCACGACCTGTTCCGCCATGGCGATGCGCAGCGCGCGGTCGACCAGATGCCTCGCCTGCTCGGGCGTCGAACAGAGGTGCACGAAGTTGTGGGCGACGTCCTTGAACAGGCCGGTGAGGTCGACTTCCTGCTGGTAGTCCGCGCCGAGCCCGATCGTCGCCTGCTGCCCGACAATGGCTACGACGCCCTGGTGGTCCATCTCCGCGTCGTAGAGACCGTTGAGCAGGTGGATCGCGCCCGGGCCCGAGGTCGCCATGCACACACCGACCCTGCCGGTGAACTTCGAATGCGCGCATGCCATGAACGCCGACTGCTCTTCGTGTCGGACCTGGATGAAGCGCACCCTGTCCTGGTGGCGGTCGAGGGCGCCCATGAAGCCATTGATCCCGTCACCGGGGTAGCCGAAAATCCGATCGATGCCCCAGTCAGCAAGTCGATTTATGACGAAATCGCTGACGGTCTGCGCCATGAGGGTCCTCCAGGGAGTCGTGCGTCGCCCGTGGCGGATACGAAGTTGCGGGTGCGCGGAGGCGGGTCGCACGGCGTGTGCCACGTGGTGGCGCTGGGGCTGACAGCCCGCTGTGCAGCTACGTGCTGTCTGGATGACGACGTGCCCACGTGACCACCGCCTTGATTTCGTCAGGGGGATGCTGGAGAAGCGCCGGCGCTGCCTCGTCCGGCGACAGGCGGTGGGTGATCAGTCGTTCCACCTGCGCGCCCCAGCGGTAACGCGCCTGGATCAGGTCGTGGATGGCCATCTGGAAGTGGCCGAGGGCAGCGTTGACGCTGCCCACCAGGACCTGGTTCCTGCGCACCATTTCGCGGACCACGTCGCAGGCGGCGAGTTCGGCGACGCAATGACCCTCGGGGATCCCCGTCAGCACGTATACGCCGTTGGGCGCGAGGACGTCGATGAGGTCGAAGGCGAGCCGGGGGGCGCCACTCGCCTCGAAGAGAATGTTCATCGGGCCGAGTCGGGACCTGAGGTCGCTGGACGGGATATCGCGGCCATCGATGTAGACCCCGCCGATATGCTCCAGCCACTGTGGCCGTGCCGAATCCCGGTCCACGATGTCCAGGCCGTAGACCCTGGCGCCACGCAGCGTGAGCACCATCGCGGCGAGTAGCCCGACGGGTCCGAGCCCCGCCACCAGGCAGCTCCGGCCGTAGAGCCAGTTGGGAGTCGCGCCGGCCGCCGGCAAGCGAGTGATCTGGATGCGGACGGCTTCATCGATCGCCTTTTCAATGACGGACAGTGGCTCTGCCAGCACGCCCGTCCCTTCGATCTCCTCCGGTACACGCACGACGTGCTGCTCGCGGTCCACCACGTGTTCCGACTGAAAGCCGTGGAGCCGGTGGATCCCGCGTTCCCTGAAATCCCCAGTCAGGCACATGTCCGGCCGTCCCATCGCGCACGGCATGCATCGGCTGCACCCCCGGCGGACCGTGAACACGGCGAGATCGCCGGGCTGGACGACTGTCACTTCCGCGCCCACTTCCACCACCTCGCCGAGCATTTCGTGGCCGATGACCAGTTCGTTGGCACCTTCCGGGGGCTCCGGCCGGCCGCCGCTGGCCTGGTCCCTGTCCGTGCCGCAGATCCCGACCTGGAGGATGCGCACCTTGATTTCATCAGGCAGCGACAGGTTCGGTTCCGGCAGGTCGGTCAGGCGGGCCGATGGTACGCCCGGCGTGATCGCGATCGCTTTCATGGGCGCCCTCCTTTCGCGGGGAGGCCGGGCAAGTGCCGTTCCGCGCTCCCCTGTGCCCATTCTGCGGATGGCACCGGCAATCTGGCGTGGGCGCTGCGCACGGTTCCGGCGAGTCGGGCCGCCGGTTGCGCGAAGCCGGTATTGCGGGAATCGGCACCGGTACTCCTGGCCGACCGGAGTCGGCAGACCCGGGCGTGCTTCTTGCACCCGGCGCGTCGCGCAAACCGTCCGCAACGGCGCAAGCCTGCCCGGGCGGGCGCCCGGCACCTGACTCGGTCGGCCATGACACGAGACCGCAATACCCGACCTCGCCGGACCCCACACACGCGATCCGATGGCAGCGCTCTTTCCCCGGTGGTTCGACTCGCTCGCCCGGGCCGTGCTGGTGGCCGCGCTGGTCAGCGCGGTAAGTGCCATTGCCTTGCCCATGATCTGGGTACGCACGCCGTTCGTGACCGGCCAGTACGACCCGGTCGAGCAGCCCGTGCAGTTCGACCACAGGCATCACGTCGCCGATGACGGCATCGACTGCCGCTACTGCCACGACCTGGCCGAAAGATCTCCCGTTGCGGGTGTCCCGCCCACGGAACGATGTCTGAACTGCCACAGCCAGATCTGGAACGACAGCCCACTCCTCGAGCCCGTATGGCTCAGCTTCACCTCGGGCCTCCCCATTCCATGGGTGCGCGTCCATCGGTTGCCCGACTTCGTCTATTTCGACCACTCGATTCACGTGAACAACGGCGTGGCGTGCGAAACGTGTCACGGTCGGATTGACCGGATGGCGCGCGTGTATCAGGTCGCTCCCCTCACCATGGGCTGGTGTCTGGAGTGCCACCGGAACCCGGAACCGCATCTTCGGCCGCGCGACGCGGTGACGGTCATGGGCTGGGAGCCCGACCGCGATGGGGACGCGACCGGGCCGGGCGTCGTCCGCACACCCGATGTCCGGCGTCTCACCCACTGTTCGGCCTGTCACAGGTAGGGGGCATGGGCGAGCGCGCTGACCCGAACCCCGGCGCCCGTGTGCCCGCCGAAAGTCACGGGTACTGGCGGAGTTTCGAAGAGTGGGCAGGACGAAACACGGAAACGGACGCGGCGGATCCGCTGGCGACAGGCTCAGTACACGCGTCCGATCCCGGATTCGACCGCCGGGATTTCCTCAGACTCCTCGGGGCGAGCATCGCGCTCGCAGGCGTGGGTGGATGTCTGGAACCGCCGCGCGAACCGATCCTGCCCTACACGGTCCGTCCCCCGGAGGTGACCCCGGGGCTCGCCAGCTTCTACGCGACCACGATGACGCTGGACGGCTTCGGCACCGGCCTGCTCGTCGAGAGCAGGGAGGGGCGCCCGACCAAGATCGAAGGGAACCCGGACCACCCGGCCAGCCTGGGCGCGGCCGGCATTTTCGAACAGGCCTCCGTGCTCCAGCTCTATGACCCTGACCGGGTGAAAGGAATTCGCTATCGCGGCAGACCGGCTACCTGGCAGGATTTCGCCCGCGCGTTCGGGCCGCGTCCGGCCGGCACAGCCGACCGCGGCGAGGGGCTTCGAATCCTGCTGGAGCCGACGGCTTCGCCACTGACCGCGGAGCTGGTGTCACGGGTCCGTGATGCCTTTCCGACCGTCGGCGCCTACTTCCACTCGCCGCTCCGCACGCCCTCCGCCGTCGAGGGGGCGAGGCTCGCCTTCGGCCGCGCCCTTCAGCCCGTATACGTTCCCGTCGCCGCAGCCGTGATCCTGGCCCTGGACGCGGATTTCCTGGCATCCGGTCCGTTCCACCTGCGTTACGCACGCGAATTCGCCGACCGTCGTCGCGAACCGGCTGCCGGGATGAATCGCCTCTACGTAGCGGAGGGCGCGCTGAGCGTCACGGGCGGCGCCGCCGATCACCGGCTGCGAGTGCGACCCGGAGAGATCGAAGCCGTCCTCGAAGCGGTTTTCGCGGACGTCGTGGCGAGTGGCGAGGAGTTCGGCGCGGTCATTCCGGAACCCGTCAAGGGCCTCCTGGCGCGCCAGGAGGGGAACGGAAACCTTGCCGCGTGGATCCGCGCGGCCGCTCGTGACTTGATGGCGCACCCGGGTGCGGGGCTCGTGATCGTGGGCGACCGCCAGCCCCCGCGCGTACATGCCCTCGCTCACCTTCTCAACGCCGTTCTCGGCAACGTCGGTCGTACGCTCGGATTCATTGAGTCTCCGCTCATCGATGCGGGCGGGCCGGGCAATGCACTCGAGACGCTGGCCGACGAGATCCGTGCCGGCGCCGTGACGCGACTCCTCATCCTGGGAGTCAATCCGGCGTACACTGCGTCCGCGGATCTGGATTTCGCGTCCCTCATCCAGAACCTCGACGAGACGGCCTACCTCGGGCTCCACGACGACGAGACAGCGCGCTGCTGCGCCTGGGTGATCCCGCGGCTCCACTACCTGGAGTCGTGGGGAGACGCCCGCGCCCTGGACGGCACCGCCTCCCTCGTGCAGCCGCTCATTGCGCCG
>DATMSC010000520.1:0-3140 GCA_035565595.1 Longimicrobiales bacterium
GTGGTGTTGTGGATGACCTGGTTCATGGTGAAGCTGGCGTTGATCAGTCCGGTGGCGCCGCCGAAGACGAACGTCGCCATGGCGAGCATCTGCGCCACGAGCGACGGATTCCCCCACGGCAGCTTCCTGACCCAGCCGAACAGCCCCGTCCCGCCCCGGCGCCGCCCGCCGATCTCGAGCGCGGCCACCACGGAGAAGGCCGTCGCCAGGCTCGGGAAGAAGACGCCGAAGGTGAGCACGCCGTGCACGGCCTTCATCGCGTTGCTGATCCCCGGGTCGGCGTACTGGTGGTGGAAGCCCGTGGGGATGGACAGGAGCAGAAAGAGGATGAAGACGATGCGCGCGTAGGAGTCGCTGATCAGAGCGCCGTCGGCCTGGCGCGGGACGAGGACGTACCAGGAGACGTACGCGGGGAGCAGCCACGCGTAGACGATCGCGTGGCCGGTGAACCAGAAGAGCGTGCGCGTCAGCAGCGGGTCCACCTGCGCCCGCACCCCCAACGACCACGGGAGCAGGAAGAGGATGAACTCCGTCGCCACGGGGAGCGACGCGAGGAACCACATGACGTAGCTGACGACGCAGAGAAAGGCCATGAGCGGGATGCGTGCGCCGGGGTGCTCCTTCCGCCAGCCCCGCAGCGCCGCGAGCATGATCAGCAGGGCGATCCAGGTGCTCAACACCAGGAGCACGAGTCCGAGGTAATACGTCCAGTGCGCCTGGAGCGGGGCGTAGGAGGTGTACAGGACCGAGGCGCGGTTCCCGACCACCGCGTAGATCACCAGCACGTTCGCGGCGACGAGCAGCACGAACCCCAGGTACAGGAGCGGCGTGGGGAGCGGCCGGCTCAGCGCCCTCGACGTCAGCAGCGGGAGGAACGCGTTCGAGAAGCTGAAGGTGAAGAAGAGGACGTTGGCGACGCCGTGCGCCGTCAGCCCCTGGTAATACGTCGCCAGCCCGGGGAACCACCCCAGGATGCTGAAACCGGCGTACGACAGCGCGTTCGCCAGTCCGTGGAAGACCCCGGCCGTCAGCGCGAAGTAGCCGATGTAGATCGTCCAGCGGAGGATGCGGCGCTGGTCGACGGGCAGGTGGTAGACGTGCGGGTCCGCTACGGTTGGTGTGTACGCTCCCACGACGCCTCCGTTCAGTCGCCGGAGGCCGGCGGCTCGACGTCGGGCTCCGTCACGATGATGCGGCCGAACATGGTGTGGTGGCCCAGCCCGCAGTACTCGTGGCAGATGATCGTATACTCACCGGGCTCCCGGAACGTGTACCTGTTTTCGGATATCTGCCCGGGAACCAGCATCATGTTGAGCCTGGTCCCCTCGATGTTGAATCCGTGGAGCAGGTCCGTCGAGGTAACGGTGAAGGTGATCTCGGCGCCGGCGGGTACGCGGATCTCCGGTGGGTTGAACGACCACGCCGACGCGATGAGCACGGCGCGGTAGGCGTTGTCGCCGATGCGCTGCACGCCTGGCTGGTCGAAGGGAGGCGTCGTCCGGACCATGGCCGGGTCGATGCGCCCGGCAATGCCCGGCAGGTGGATCCCGTGGACGAAGGTGGCGAAGCCCAGCGCACCCATGCACGCCAGCAGGACCACGATGGCCGCGCCGAGGAAGGCCTTCTCGTAGCTGTGGGCCTTCATGGCGGAACGATCCCGGCGCAGGGGCCGCCGGCGCGCATCACCGCTCCAGCAGCCGCAGGTACACGATCAGCCATATGGCCCCCGTGAACATCAGGAGGAAGATGACCAGGAACAGCGTTCCCGAAACGTCTGGCTCCTCCTCTTGCGAGAGCTCGGTGTCCCAGTAGTCGCTCGACCCGGTTCCGGGAGCGGTCTCGCGCTCCAGGGGATCGTCGGCCGGCTTCATTCTCCGTCGTGTCT
The DNA here is from genome assembly GCA_035565595.1 of Longimicrobiales bacterium. Classification (GTDB taxonomy): domain Bacteria; phylum Gemmatimonadota; class Gemmatimonadetes; order Longimicrobiales; family RSA9; genus DATMSC01. The sequence goes on from DATMSC010000520.1 coordinate 1,886, forward strand.
CCTGGATCGTGCGACTGTCGTCTCGCGCTGGATCTCCCAGCGGCCGGTGGCGCGATGCATGAGGCGCACCAGCAGGACGAAGGCGATGGCGAAGGGCACGGTCATGGCCAGGCGCGCGGGACTGACAACGCCGGCCAGGAGCTGGTTCAGCGTTTCCCAGAGATAAGCCAGCAGCGGGATGCCGATGGCAACAATGGCGAGGATCTCGACGGCGAGTCTCGTCCTGCTGATGGTTGGTCCCGCGTCCACGGCTCGTCAGCCCGGGTTCATTGTAACGATTGGCGTGCGGTTTCCGGCCGCGTTCGCGACGGTCGCAGCGGTGACGCCAACCCGCGTCGTCCCGCCGATCCGCGCGGTTGATGCGGGAGCCGCCCGGCGTGCACCCGGCCGCTACCGGCGCGTCGTCACAGCGCATTGCCACATCCGTGCCGCACGGCGACGGCTGGCCGCCGCGGAGCGCGTAGGCGAGCCCCTTTCTACCCGAGCTTTGCGACCGACTGCCAAACGGTTGCCACTGTGGCCGACAGTGCCATACCTGCCACGACAGCAGCGGTTGCACACGCCCTGGGCGCTCGTTAGCTTGGCTCGACGGCACCAGCCCGATGATCGTACCAGCCGAATCGATAAATGGATCGACGCATATCGAGCGTAACGACGCGCTTCGACCGGGCGCTACCGGTACGCCGGCGCGCCAGCGCCGCAGCCCGTCGCCTGTGGTCCGTGTGTCTTTGGACGCTGGCGCTCTCGATCGCGGCCGCGTGCTCTTCCGATCCGGGTGGACCGGATCCGGGGAACGGGGGGAACGGACCCGGCAATGGTGGCAACGGCCCGGGCACCGGCACGCTGCAGATCGTCGTCACCGGCAGGGTCGAGCGGGGTCTCGAAATCCAGGTGGAGGCGAGGCGCAACCAGGTTGCGCTGCCCGCGGGTCAGGTGAGCTGGTCGGTGCAGCCGGCGGGCGCGGGCGTCGTCCTGGCGGGGCAACGGATCCGCCTCACGCAAGCCGGCAACTTGACGATCTCGGCGACCTCCGGTGATGACTCGGAGTCGACCACGCTGAACGTGCCCGTCCCGCCCTCCATCGTTTTCGATCTCCTGCGGAACGGCAACCGCGACATCTACAGGGTGGCGCTCGACGGGCAGGATCTGCTCCGCCTGACGACGCACGAGCTGGAGGACTCGGGGCCCACTGCTGCGAACGGGAGAGTAGTGTTCAGCGGGTTCCGCAGATTCGTGGTCAACCAGGGTCAGGACA
>DATMSC010000521.1:0-3185 GCA_035565595.1 Longimicrobiales bacterium
AAGGAACCTGATGCTCCGCACCGCACTGCCGAGGCTCGCCCGGATACAGCGTCCGGTCCGAGAGCGGTTGGAAGCGGTCGTAGACGAACTACGCCGGATCGTCGTCGCCGATTTCACACCCATCGAAGAGGTAAATCAATACCTCCTGTTGGCGCGTGGAAAGCTGTTTCGGCCGACATTGCTTCTCCTTTCCAACGAGGTTGGTGGGCGCGCGCATCCACAGGCGGTGACGCTCGCCGCCGTGGTCGAGCTCGTGCACCTGGCGACGCTGGTCCACGACGACGCTGTCGATCATTCCGTGCTGAGGAGGGGGATGCCCACGGTAAACGCCCTCTGGACGCACCAGACGGCGGTAATCATGGGCGACTACCTGTACAGCCGCTCCGTCACCGAGCTCGCCGCAGTGGGCAGGGTCGAGCTGATTTCCGTGCTTTCCCGCGCTGCCAATGAAATGAGCGTGGGCGAGATGCGGCAGCTTTCGTCGTGCGACGCGCTCCAGTTCACCGAAGACGAGTACTATCGCCTGATCTCGTGCAAGACGGCGTCGCTCATGTCGGCCGCGTGTGAGATGGGCGCGATCATGGGCGACGAGCGGTACCGGACGGCGCTCGCCGAATACGGCCACCACCTCGGGATGGCGTTCCAGATCGCAGACGACCTCCTCGACTACAACGAGACGGAGGCCGTCACCGGGAAGCCGTCCGGCCACGATCTGCGCGAGCACAAGGTCACGCTCCCGCTGATCGCCGCCCTGACCGAGATGGACGCCGCAGACAGGCGTGACGTCGAAGAATACTTCGCCGATCCTGAGCCGACTGACGCAGCCATTGCACACGTCATCCGGCTGGTCCGTGACTACGGAGGTATCGATTACGCCCGGCAGCGCGCGGAATGGTATGGCACGCGGGCTGCAGCGGCACTGGTGACACTTCCCGACGGAGCGGCCACGGAAGCGCTCCGCGACGCGGTGACCTACGTGATCGATCGGCGACGCTGACGCGATGGAACCTCTTCCTGCCGGATTTGTACGATGATCGGTCCACGTCGGCGCAGCGTGTCGCGCCTCGTATGGGCCGTGGTGGTCGGTCTCTTCCTCGGCGCGCTCTTCACGCGGGTAGCCATACTCTACATGCCCGAGAGTGCGGCGAGGCAGTTCCTGACCACGTCGGTGTCCGCGTCCATAGGCCCACTCGGCATCGACCTCCTGGCGATAGCCCTGGTGATCGGTCCGCTGTCCGTGAATCTGAACGCACTCAGTCTGGTTGGTATCCTGATCATCGCGCTCGTCGTGCGTTCGTGGTTGTAGCCTGAGAAAAGCGAGGGAACCATGCCTATCGGCGGCTTGGGAATGTGGGAGGTCCTGCTCATCCTCCTCGTGCTGCTGCTGGTGTTCGGCGCCAAGCGCCTGCCGGAACTCGGGGGCTCGCTGGGGAAGGGGATTCGCGAGTTCAAGAAGTCGGTGAAGGAGATCGAGACCGAGCTCAACCGGTCGGTCCTCGAAGAGCCCAGGGACACGAAGCGTGTGGCTGCTCCTCAGCCGCAAGCCGCGGCTTCAGCGCCTGCCGAATCGGTGCCGGTGAAGTCGGACGACGCCAGCTCCGCTACGTCTTCTCAGGCGAGCTGAGCTCAATCGAAATACGCGCGGAAGGAGAGAGGGGGCGGGAACGGCTGAAGCCGTTCCCGCCCCCTCTCGCTTCTACCCTCCGATACGTCTGGCCGTCGTGCGTCTGCCGCTCAGAAGAGGGTTCGCGGCATGGCCGGGAGTGTCGACTCGTCAACCGGTGCGTGCAGGACCTCGTACCGGTTGTCCACGATCTCGGCGCTATCCCAGAGGGCGCGCAGGTACTGCCGCCACCGATCCGCCTCCATGCTTGCCATGACCTGCGAGCGCTGGAAGTACTTCTGCGACTCCCAGACCTCACGATCGGCTTCCTGCCGCTCGGTCACCTCGATGATGAAAAGGCTGCCGTCGGCTTCGACCACATTCGAGATCTGACCGGGGCGCAGCCCGAAGGCGACACCGATGGCGGCATTTGCCTGGCCGAGCCCGGGCACGAAGTCCTGTCGGGAGAAAGTGAGTGCTTCCCCGACCTCGAATCCCCTGGCGGCTGCTACGTCGTCGAGCGACTTGCCACCGCGGACCTCCGCCAGAACCGCATTCGCAACCTCGCGCGCAGCCTCGAGCTGGGCACGCGATTTCAGTTCCCGTTCGATCAGCGGCCTCGCCTCGGCAAGCGGTATCTCGCCCGCCGGCCGCATCTCGACCAGCTCGACCATGTAGAACGCGTCGGGCGTTTCGAAAACCGGACTCACGTCTCCGGGTGCCGCCTCCCACTTCGCCCAGTCGAACGCCTCATCGGCCCGGCCGACGACATCGGCGAAAGGAGCGTCCTCACGGATCTCGACCGTGACCGGCTCGAGGCCGAACCGGCGGGCCGCAGCGTCAAATCCTTCGCGCTCACCGATCAGTTCGAGCGAGTCCGCACGGACGAGGAGCGCATTCATCGACACCTCGTCCATTTCGATCGAGACGAGAATGTGGCGTGCGGTTGCCTGGTCATCCTCACGCCGCGTCACCTCGATAATGTGATAGCCGAACTGGCTCAGCACCGGATCGCTGACCTGACCCAGCGGGAGCGAGAACGCCGCCTCTTCGAACTCGGCGACCATCTGCCCACGCGAGAAGCTGCCGAGCTCACCGCCCAGCGGCGCCGAACCCGGATCACTCGACTCGTTGCGCGCGATCTCGGCGAAGTCCTCGCCGCCACGGATACGGGCCACTATTGCATTTGCGCGTTCCAGCGCCACCGCCGAATCTGCGGCCGTCGGCACCCGCGGAAGTGCGACCATGCGCACAGCGGCCGTGTTCGGCCGGGTCATCTTGTCGCGGTTGGCTCGGTAATACGCGGTGATATCCGCATCCGACACGCTCGTGGGTGCCTCCGCGACCGCGGCTGGATCAATGCGGATGAACCGGGCGCTGACGTACTCGGTGGCGTCCCGCCAGGCCTGCCAGAGGTCGGTGTCCGTCACGTACGTTCCGGCGGTGACCCGCTGGAGCAGCTTACGCCGCGGAATCTCCTGCCTGTAGTAATTCTCGAGGGAGACGAGGAGCTGCGGGTCGACGCCCGGCGACGCGAGATACTGGTGGTACTTGTCGAGGTCGAACTGGCCGTCCGTCTGGA
>DATMSC010000522.1:0-13831 GCA_035565595.1 Longimicrobiales bacterium
CCAGATGTCGCCCCACCAGCCGCGGGACGGGCAGATCGTGCCCGGTTCCCTTCCGACGATGTACAGGTCCGTCACGGTTCCGCCGGGGGCGCTGCAACCCTCCGCAAGCAGCATCCCGGATTCGGGATCGATGGCCGCCGCCCTGACGCTGTCGGGCCTCGCCCACTCACCCGGGGCGCTACGGACCGTGTACAGCTCACGCATGATCCCGCCCCAGACGGGCGCGGCGTAGCCGCCGCCGGTGGCGGCGTTCCCCATGCTCGAGGGCTGGTCGTACCCGATCCACACCGCGCCGACCACGTCCGGCGTGTACCCGACGAACCATGCGTCGGTCGCGTCATTGGTGGTGCCCGTCTTCCCGGCGGCGACTCCGCGAAATCCTGCGGCGCGAACGCCTGTCCCGGTGCCGCGGTCCACGACGTCCCGCAGCATGTCCGTGACGACATAGGCGACGGCGCTGCTCATCGTCCTGGACGACGGTTCCCGCGCGGGTTCCCACAACACCTCGCCGTTCTCGTCCTCGACGCGCGTAACGTAGTGCGGGGTGGCGGGGGTCCCGAGTGTGGCGAACGTCGCGTACGCGCTGGCCATTTCCATCGGGCTGAGCGACGGCGTTCCGAGCGCCAGCGCCGGTGTCGGGTCGATGGGCGCGGTGATCCCCGCCGCGCGCGCCGTCCTCACGATCGCCTGCAGGCCAATGTCGGCCGCGAGCCGCACCGTCGGCACGTTCCTGGAGCGGACGAGCGCGTTCCGCACTGACACAGGGCCTTCGTAACGGCCATCGTAGTTGCCGGGAGTCCAGACGTCGTTGGCGGAAACCTGGACGCGTACCGGCCAGTCCATGATGCGCTGCGCCGGCACGTATCCGTGCTCGATCGCGGCCGCGTAGACGAAAGGCTTGAACGCGCTCCCGACCTGTCGCCGCCCGAGCGTGGCGCGGTTGTAGCGCGAGATGGTCGGGTCGCGCCCACCGACGAGCGCCAGCACGTCGCCGGTCGGTGCCTCCATGAGCACGACCGCGCCCTGCAGCGGCCCGGGCCCGGGGCGCACCTGTTTGTCGAGCGCCTGGAGCCGTTCCTCCAGCTCCCGCTCCGCGGCCTGCTGCGCTGTGACGTCCAGTGTGGTGTGGATGCGGATCCCGGATCGGTAGATCTGCTCGCCGAACTCGGCTTCGACGCGGTCCCGGACGATGTCCACGAACCAGGCGCCGAGCGGGACCGCGCTCCGGTCGCGGGGCGGGTCGGCCGGGACTTCGAGCGCGGCGGCCAGAGCGGCGTCGACATCCTCCCGAGCTGCCAGACCCTGCTCCGCCATCATCGACAGGACCAGGTCACGGCGCTGACGGCTCGTTTCAGGATTGCGCCTGGGATCGTAGTACGCCGGCGATCGCGCGAGCCCTGCGATCGACGCCGCCTCCGCCAGCGTCAGCTCCGCGGCCGGCTTCCCGAAATGCCGGCGCGCGGCGGCCTCGATGCCGTAGGCGCCGCCACCCAGGTACACGTGGTTCAGGTACAGCTCGAGGATTTCAGCCTTCGAGAACTTCCTCTCGATCTCGCGTGCCAGCCTGACCTCGAGGAGCTTGCGTCGCAGCGTCCGCTCCGTCCCCGGCACCTCCTCGGGAAATACGCTCCGGGCGAGCTGCATGGAAAGCGTGCTAGACCCCTGCGTGACGCGTCCCTCACGCAGGTTCGCCAGCGCCGCGCCCAGTACCCGCAGCCAGTCCACGCCGTTGTGCCGGTAGAAGCGCTTGTCCTCGACCGCGATGAATGCCGCCGGGACGTGGCCCGGAAGATCTTCCAGCGTGATGACACTGCGCTCGAACGGCGCGAGGTCGGCGAAGTGGACGCCGTTCCGGTCCAGGATCGCCGGCGCGCCACCGGGCTGGTAGACGAGCAGCTTCTCCACGTCCGGACAGCCTGCGAAGCCGCACGTCTCGTACGGCAGCCACACCACCATCCCGGCGATCATGGCGCCCAGCGCCATGTGCACCCACCCGAGGCGGAGCTGCGCGCCACGCGTGGCCAGCGTGGTGCCAAGGCGGGCCAGGCCGACGCCTGCATCGTGACCAGCACGGCCGATCGCGGGAGCGAGGCGAGGAAGCGCCGCACCGAGCCAACGGGTGCATACATCGAAACCGCGGCCCGCCGCGTCACCGGTCCGCCTCGCGATCGGGAGCGCATGAGCCGCAATCCACCCGCCTGCTTCCAGCGCTTCGTGAACTGCCCTCTCACCCGCCCTGCCGAGATGCCGGCCGGCTCTGGGCACAGCCGCGCGCACCCCCCTGCCGAGGACACGCCCGGCGGCGATCACGTATACCCGTGTCCGGAAACCGACCCGGCGAGCCGCGTCGAGCAAGCCATGAAACCGGAGTAGCACCGATTGCCCCGCCGGAAGCAGAGCGGCCAGCGCATCCGCCGAGGCCGCCAGCGCGCGGGGCACGCGTTCGCGCGCCGCCGCCCAACGGCGTATTCGCGGGCCAACGATGCGCCGCCACGCCGCCCAGCGGGCGCTCACCCCATCCCCGGCTCCTGAACCGGACCGTTCATGCTGCTGCCTGAAATCGATAGGAAACTCCTTCTGTACTGGCCCGCCCCGATGGCACACCGCGCCGCGCACCGCCGACCGCCGACCGCCGGGCATGACGATGTAACTACCCATCAATACGTGATTTGCGCCACTCACGGCAGGGCGGGCGGGATTCTCGCGGGACACGGTAGAGGCACAACCCGTGCCGGTTCGTCACCGATGACGGGTTCCTGCGGTTGTCGGAGGAAGCCGGCGCGAGGGGCTCCGGCAGCAACGCGAAGAGCCTCGTCGCCGGTCCGGAATCAGCGCACGTACACCCGAACGGTGCGGCGAGCGATCGTGCGGCCTCGGTCGTCTTCAGCGGTGAATCTCACCGTGTACGGCCCTCGCCCGCCCCAGTCCCAGAACCAGGTGTCGACGAGGTAGACCTTCTCCCGGCGCCCGGTTTCCCGGTCGTTGAGCATCCGGCGTTCCGGGCTATCGTCGACCGACCAGTAGACCTCGTAGTCGTCGAGGCTGCGTCCGCGCAGACGCACCCGGAACAGCTCTTCATCCCGCAACGTGGCGCCGTTGCGTGGCCAGATCACCTCGAGGTCGCGGTCGCGGTCGTGGACGTCGTAGATCCCGGGGCAGGACGACGCGGTGAGGCACAACACCGCCACTGCGAGGACCAGTACGCTCCTGCTGATGCGGGACGAAACCCGCCCCGCGAGATGGGACTCCATCATCTCACCTCTCCATGGAGGATGCCGGGCAGGGTGGGAGTCATCTTCCGTGCCACCCCGGGGCGAGGGGCACGCAACCTCGGACTGCCGCGCTACTGCTTTTGCTTTTAGTGGTTACGGCTCTGCCAACTCAGGCGTGATGTCCCTGCGAGTGGACACTGACGGGTCGGATCCGGTGACGCTGCCGGCGTTTCCAACCCCCTCGGTGGCACGACGCGTGCCGGTAACTGTCAGGGCGGAGCACGTAAACGGACACGCGTCTGGAGGGCGAAATGCTGCAGATCCAGGAAGGTCAGTGCGGCCTGTGCATTCACTTCGGTGAAGACCACGCCCCCACGCCGCAGCTCGTCCAGATCCGCCGGAGCCACCAGGCACCGGAGGACCTCGTCGACGAGTGCGGCCACCCGCAGCACGCAGCGTTGAACCTGGTCGTGACGCCGATATCGGGGTGTGAAGGGTTCGAGCCGGCGCCGGAGGCATTCCAGGCCGACTGAGGCGGCGCCCTCGCGGGCTGTAGGGGATTACCCTACAAACATTTCCGGGCTCTCCCGACGTGACGGCGGGCATCCGGCCGCGTACGCTGACCGTGGTTGGATGCTCGCATTGTCACGCCCGGCCGCCAACCTGCCGGGCACCACCGGCGCTCCCTTCTCGAGCCCAAGCGAGGCCACTATGCGACGTTGCTTCAGATCCTCTCCGGCCCGCGCCCTCGCGCCAGCAGTCATCACTTCAGCGCTCGCGCTTCTGGTCATGGCAGGAGGCGCCGTCAGCTCGGTGCCCCATCCGGAAATGCGCACCACGCTCTCCAACAGTGCAATGATCCCGGCCTTTGCGCGGAAGTATGGGGTTTCCTGCTCGGTGTGCCACGCACCGGCGCCCCGGTTGACAGGGATCGGCGAGGACTTTGCCGAGAACGGTTTCCAGTTCTCGGAGGGCGAGGTTCCGCGCGACACGATACAGACAGCAGATCCCGGTCTGCGCCTCCTTCGCGACATCCCCCTCGCCGTCCGGCTGGATGTCTATGCCCAGGCGCTCACGAACCCGGGACCGGGTCAGGCCAGCACGGACCTCCAGACGCCCTGGCTGCTCAAGCTCCTCTCGGGTGGCCAGATCGCCAACAACATCAGCTACTATCTCTACTTCTTCATGTCGGAACGCGGTGAGGTGAAGGGGCTGGAGGACGCTTACATCCAGTTCACGAACCTCGGCGGCAGCGGCGTCAGCGTGATCGCCGGCCAGTACCAGGTTTCGGACCCGCTGTTCAAGCGGGAGCTCAGGCTCGAGTACGAGGACTTCCAGGCGTACCGGGTCCGGGTCGGTGAGGCGCGTGCGGATCTCACGTACGACCGCGGTCTCATGTTCACCTACTCGCCGTGGGACGGCGCCGACGCGTCGTTCCAGGTCGTGAACGGGCAGGGTCTGGACAGGGCGAGCGCCTCGCGGCTCTACGACCGCGACAGCGGCAAGAATGTGGCGCTCCGCCTGTCACAGGACTTTGGCCCGCTGCGGGCAGGTGCGTTCGGTTATTTCGGGCGGGAGGGCACGGCCGGCGAGAACGACGACGTCGTGATCTGGGGCCCGGACCTCACGCTGCCGATCGGCTCGAATGTCGAGATCAACGCGCAGTACCTGCGACGCACTGACAACAACCCCTTCTTCGTGACCGATCCGAGCGACGACGACCGCACGGTGGTGGACGCCGGCTTCGTGGAGCTCCTCTGGGCGCCGAAGGGTTTCCTCATGCCGTGGACGTTCTCGGCGCTGTACAACGTGGTGAGCGCCGATCGACGTGTCGTCTCTCTCAGGGTGGGAGAAACGGGGCTGATCGACAGGTACGAATCACTGGCAGTCGGCGCCAACTATCTCATGTGGCGGAACGTCCGGGTCACCGGCGAGGCGGCGTGGGACTTCGAGCGGGAGCAGGCCCGCTTCACGGTTGGTGCGATGACGGCGTTCTAGCGCAAATGACTCCGCCGGCTGCGCGTGCCCCCGCGCGCCGGCGGGAGCGTCCGTCGCCGCGGCAATGCGAAATCCTGGCGCGTGCTGTATTGTTCACGGCATGCGCCAGATTCGATTTGCCAATCCTTTCGCGGATGGTTCGACTTGACCGGCGCCGAGGGGGAGAGCCGGGTCGACCGCACCCGGGACGAGACTGCCATGGAGAACGCGGCGGCGGAGCTAGCCGCCGGCCGGTTCCGGCGCGCGTTCCTGCTGATCTTCGTCGTCGGGATCTCGCTCCTGTTCCTGCTGGTCATCCGGGCGTTCCTGCTCTCCGTCTTCCTGGCAGCGCTCCTGGCCGGGCTCACGTTCCCGCTCTTCGAATGGCTGGCCAGAAAGCTGGGCGGTCGGCGGCGCCTCGCGGCGACCCTCACGATCGTAATCGTGATCGGCGGTGTCGGGTTGCCGCTGGCGGGCTTCCTCGTCCTGGTCGCGAACGAGGCGGTCCAGGTCGCGCGCGGGGCGCAGGAGTGGTTCGCCGAACAGCAGCCTCGCCTGGAAGAGCTGCGGGCATGGCTGAGCCGCATCCCGTTCGTCAGCAATCTGTTTGTGGAAGGGCAGGACGTACTGGCCCGCCTCGGTGGCATCGCGGAGCGGACCGGCCCCCTGCTGGCGGGCACGCTCGCCGCCGCCACGCGCGGGACGATGAATTTCGTCCTCCAGTTGTTCGTCCTCTTCTATTCGCTCTATTTCTTTCTGGTGGACGGCCGGGCACTGCTCAGGCGGATCCTCTCCTACATGCCTTTCTCGCCTGAGGAGGAGACGAGACTGCTCGAACGGTTCGTCTCGGTGACACGGGCAACGCTCAAGGGGTCGATCCTGATCGGCGTGCTTCAGGGCGCGCTGGTAGGTCTCGCCTTCTGGGCGACAGGGCTGCCCGCTCCGGCTTTCTGGGGTACCGTCTCCGTGGTGCTCGCGATCATACCTGCAGTCGGCACGGCGCTGGTCTGGATCCCGGCGGTCGTCTTCCTGCTCCTGCAGTCGAAGTGGATCGCCGCTCTCGGGCTGCTCCTCTGGTGCGCGCTGGTCGTCGGCACTGTCGACAACTTCCTCCGCCCCAGGCTGGTCGGGCGCGATGCCCGCATGTCGGACCTGCTCATTCTGCTGAGCACGTTGGGCGGGATTTTCCTGTTCGGCGCAATCGGTTTCATCGCGGGTCCCATTGTGGCCGCGCTCTTCGTGACCGTGTGGCACATCTATGGAGAGGTGTTCAGCGATTGGCTGCCTCGCAGCATACCGGCGGCGCCGGTCCCGCCACCGCCAGGCGAATCCGGATCACCGGGCGATGGGCACCCCGGCCCGGCTCAGGACCACGATGGATGACGACCGCATTGAAATCCGGGAAGGCGTGGCGGTGCCGCGGAGCGAGCTACAGTTCCGCGCGAGCCGGGCGGGCGGGCCCGGCGGTCAGCACGTAAATACCTCGTCCACTCGCGTCGAGCTCCTCTGGAACGTCTCGACCACCAGTGCCCTTTCGGAGGAAGAGAAGCAGCGCGTCCGCGAGCGTCTGAGCAACCGCATCGGCGCGGACGGCGTGCTCCGACTCGTATCCGGCGGGACGCGAAGTCAGTTCCGAAACAGGGAAGAAGTTACCGAACGCTTTCGGCGCCTGCTCGCTGCCGCTCTCGACGTACCGCCGCCGCGGCGTCGCACACGAATTCCGCCGGCGGCGAAGGAAGCGAGATTGCGTGAGAAACATCGGCGCTCGCAGCTGAAGCGCGAACGGGGCCCCATCCGGGAGGAGTGACGGGGCTGGCACGCCGGATGCACGCCCACAGTCCCGAGATCCCTACCATCGGAGGCGTTGAAGGGCTTGGAATCCGACCCTGGCGCGCACGCCGGAGAGCCTCGCCCCTCAGCTTTGCCCGGGGCCGGAGATGACAGTCACCCCGGTCCGGCGTCCACCGTGCCCGACCAGGAGCGCGTGATCGTCTCCTGGGTGCCGTGGGCATGCATCGTAGTGTCGGTGTGTATTGGCGCCATCGGGCTCGCCGGGTGGGCGCTGGATCGACCCGTATTGAGGGCATTCGTGCCGGGCTCGGTGCAGCTCATGCCGTGGTCGGCAGTCGGCCACATCGTCGTCGGTCTGGCCGTCGCCGCGGCGCAGCTCGCCCGCGAGGAACGCCGATGGAGTGCCACCACGGCCGCTGCGCTCTCGGCCGTCCTCATCGTCATCGGTGGCATTCCCGTTCTCGAATACCTCTTCAACTGGAACGTCGGGTTCGACCTCGATCTCTTCGGGGAAACCGTCCGAAGCTCCGGCGCGGCCCATCCCGGACGGCCTGCGATCGGGTCCGCGCTCGGGTTCGTCGGAACGGGTGTGGCGCTCGCCCTCGTGTGCACCGGGAGCGATCGTCGCGCGGCTGTGGCCCAGTACCTCGGGCTCCTGGTCCTGAGCCTCGCCTACCTCGCACTGGTCGGATATGCGTACGGCGCGAGTACCCTGTACCAGCTGGACCCCCGCAATCCTACCTCCCTGCCGTCCGCCCTTGCGTTCTTCGCCGCGGGTTGCGCCATCCTCACGCTGCGACAGGACGTCGACCCGGTCGCCGTCGTGTTCCGGCGCGACATCGGCGGGTTCGTCGCACGGAGGGCCATCCTGGCAGCGGTGGCAGCTCCGTTCGTCCTGGGGTGGCTGCGCATTGCCGGCGTCCGTGCAGGGCTGTTCACCAGCGATGTCGGGCTCACGCTGATCATCGTCATGACGACCATCGTGCTCGCCGCCTTCGGCTGGCGGAACGCCTTCGCGCTGCGCCGGTTGGAAGCGCAGCGGCAGGAAGTCGAGAACGCGCTCCGCAGGAGCCAGGCTCAGCTCGCCGCGACTCTGGAATCCCTGCCGGTGGGCGTCTGGTTCGCGGATCGGACCGGCCGCCTGGTGTACGCCAACCCGGCGGCGCGCAGCATCTGGGGAGGCACCCTGAACGGCGGCATCAGCGATATGGAACGCTTCGCCGTAAGGCGTGCCGACACCGGGGAGCCGATCCCTGCATCCGAACGCGGGCTGACCCGCGCCATCCAGAATGGCGAGACCACCATCGACCAGGAGCTCGATGTGGAGGCAGCCGACGGCACCCACAAGATCGTGCGGAGCGCGGTCGTGCCCCTCATCGGGCAGGACGGTGAAATTCTCGGCGCCGTCGTCCTGAACGAGGACATCACCGATCGGCGCACCGCCGAACAGGAACGCGAAGCCGCCCTCGCCGCCGCCGAACGCCGCGCCCGTGAAGAAACCGCGCTCCGCCACGCGACCGCAGCCGTCGCGGCAGCATACACCGTCGAGGAGATCACGGCGAGGATCGCCCAGAGTGCGCTCGATGCGACAGATGCCGACTCCGCATTCGTCGAGCGACTGGACGCCAAAACCGGTGAGATCGAGGTTGTCGCATCCGCGGCAGTACGCGCCATTCGCATCGGGCCTCGCCTGCCTTACCCGGGCTCACTCGCCGAGCGCGTCATCGAGGCCAGGCGCCCCCTGAGATTCCACGCCGCCGAAAACGACCCACGCGTACCCGGATATCTCACGAGCCGCTATCCGGGCAGCTCGATCCTGGCCGTCCCCATGACCGAGGCCGGTGAGGCGCTGGGCGCGCTGCTCCTGATTCGCGCCGAAGGCGGGCCGGATTTCGGAAACGACGAGGTCGAGCGTGCGACGACGTTCGCGCAGCTCGCCTCCATCGCGTTCCGGAAGACGCAGCTATTGGAGATATCCCAGACCCGGCAGCGTGAGCTGGAACGGGTCCTCGAACGCCAGTCGTGGCTGATCCGGGGATTCAGCCACGATGTGAAGAACCCGCTGGGCGCCGCTGACGGCCACCTCTCGCTCATCGAACAGGGCGTGCTGGACGAGGCGCCCGATCGACACCGCGCCAGCATCATCAGCGCGCGCCGCTCGATTCGCGCGGCTATCGACCTGATCGACGCATTGATCGACTTCGCTCGCGCCGAAGCCGGCCAGCTCAAGGTCCAGCAGGTCAGGACCGACGTGGCCAGGATCGCCCACGACGTTCTCGAAGAGTACCGCGCGGCCGCCGAGTCCAAGGAGCTGGCTCTCGACCTATCGACGCCCCCGGAAACGCCACGGCCCCCCTCCGACCCCGCCCGGGTGCGCCAGATCCTGGGAAACCTGGTGTCCAACGCCATCAAGTACACGGACGCCGGACGAGTCGAGGTCAGGGTCGGCGAGCGCGATGGCAATGGGAGAGCGCCCGGTCCCGGTCACTGGATCACCGTGGATGTGGCGGACACCGGCCCCGGGATCCCCCGCGACCGTCAGGAAGAGGTATTCAAAGAGTTCACGCGGCTGTCCCCGGACGCGTCGCCGGGCGTCGGTCTCGGGCTGGCCGTCAGCCGCCGGATCGCGCGCCTGCTCGGCGGCGAGCTGACCGTCACCAGCGATGCAGGGCATGGGTCGACATTCACGTTGTGGCTACCCGCCTCGGGCGCCACCAGCCGTAACTCTGGCTCGGGCGCCAGCCCGACTGTATGATCCCGTCTCCCTGATCGTTTCTGCCAGCGAGCGCCGCACCGACGAACCGGGAGATGAGACATTGGACGGGCGTCCCGTTGACCGATACGCGCTACTCGCCGTTGCCCGGGGCGAGCAGATACCCGACCTCGTGCTCCGCAACGCACGCGTGGTCAACGTCTTCACGGCCGAGATCGAGGAAACCGACGTCGCGGTCTTCGGGCCGTACATCGCGGCGGTGCGTCGGATACCGGACGCGCCGAACACGATAGACCTCGAGGGGCGGTTCCTCGCGCCCGGCTTCATCGACGCCCACGTCCACATAGAATCGTCGCTCGCGTCGCCATACCAGTTCGCCCGCGCCGTGGTGCCCCGCGGCACGACCACCGTGGTGTGCGACCCCCACGAAATCGCGAATGTGCATGGCATAGCCGGCATCCAGTACATGCTCGCGGCGAGCGAAGGGATCCCGCTCGACGTCCGCGTCATGGCCAGCTCGTGCGTCCCCGCCACGCCTCTCGGCACCGCCGGCGCCTCCCTCGACGCAGACGCCCTCGCCGACCTCGCGCGCCACCCGCGCGTGCTGGGGCTCGCCGAGGTCATGAACTTCCCGGGCGTCGTGGCCGGCGACCCGGACGTGTGGAGCAAGATCGAGCGCTTCCGCGACGCCGTCATCGATGGACACGCGCCGGGGCTGTCGGGTCCCGGACTCGCCGCCTACGTCGCCGCAGGACCGGGTTCGGACCACGAGTGCACGACGGCCGACGAAGCCAGGGAGAAGCTCCGGCTGGGGATGATGCTCTTCGTGCGGGAGGCGACGAACGCGCGGAACCTCCGCGACCTCGTCCCGGCGCTCACCCCCGCCAACTTCCGACGCGTCGCCCTCTGCACCGATGACCGCCAGCCGCCGGACCTGCTCGACATCGGCGGGATCGACCACATGATCCGCATGCTGATCGAGGAAGGGATCGATCCTGTCGAGGCGATCCGGATGGCCACGCTGAATCCGGCCGAGTACTTCGGACTGCGCGACCGCGGCGCCATCACGCCCGGCCGGCGGGCGGACCTGGTCGCGTTCCGCGACCTCCAGCGTCCCGTCATCGACCTGGTCCTCGCCGGTGGCCGCGTCGTCGCGCGTGATGGTCGAGATGTGGGCTGGCCAGACGCACCGCGCGCCGAGCCACCTCCGCCATCCATGCACGTCGACTGGGACGCCGTCCGGCTCGAGATACCGGCGACGCAGGACCGGCGCGAGGCGCGCGCCATCCGCGTCATCCCCGATCAGATCGTGACCGGCGAGGAGCGGGTGCGCCCGGCGGTACGCGATGGGCGAGTCGTCGCCGACCCCGAACGGGACATCCTGGTCATGGCCGTCGTCGAACGGCACCATGGTACCGGCCGTGTCGGGCTCGGCCTCGTCACTGGAGCCGGACTGCGGCGCGGTGCCATCGCCGGCTCCATCGCCCACGACCACCACAACCTCATCGCCATTGGCGCCGACGAGACATCCATGCTCACGGCCCTGCGCGCCGTGGCGGCGACCGGCGGCGGGCTCGTCGTCGCCGACGGCGACCACGTCCTCGCCTCGCTCCCGCTTCCCATCGGCGGGCTCATGTCCGCCGAGCCGATCGAGGTCATCAGGGAATGGCTGGACGCCGTGGTCGGCGCTGCGCGTCAGCTCGGCTCACCGCTCCACGATCCGTTCATGGCCATGTCGTTCCTCGGACTCGAGGTCATACCGAAGCTCAAGCTCACCGATCTCGGATTAGTGGACGTGGACGAGTTCCGCACCGTCGACCTGTGGGCGCCGGCAATCTGATCCGGCGCTCAGAAACGCCCCACTCCTCACCGCGCGCCCGCATACGCGTTTGGCGGACGACTTACCGCCATCGCGGCGCTCAGCAGTCTGGCGCGATCGCCGGACGCCCGCGATAATGCTGCTACCCAGCCGGACAGACAGTAGTAGCGCCCACAGGCGCTCCGGTATCGGCAACGGACTCTCGCCCGAGGATGCCACATGCGACTCTCGATCGTGCTCGCCATGCTCGTGTCCGCCACCGCGTTGCAGGCCCAGCCCGCGGCGGACGAAACCCAGGAAGTCGTCAGCTTCGGGCCGACGCCGGCCACCGCGCTCCTCGTCGGTGAGAAGAGCGGCGGGCGCCTCGCCATCATCGATCCGGAGTCCCTCGAGGTCGTCGCCCGGATTCCTGCCGGGAACAATCTTCACGAAGTCGCGACCGACGGCCGCTACGCCTATGTGGGAAGCGCGTGGCCCGGGATCACCGTGATCGACGTCCAGAATCAGCGCTTCGACAGGTCGATCGATACGGGCGTGCTCGGAAGCTTCCACGGCCTGTGGGTCACCAACGGCAAGCTGTACGTGGGGCACGAACGCAATCACATCGTCAGCCGCTACGACCCCGAGACCCGCCAGTTCGACATGGCCCTGGGCGTGCCCGGCGGCTCCCACATCATCCACGTCACCCGGGAGGAGAGCACGATCTACATGGCGAGCAGCGCCTCGCAGCAGATCGTGATCGCCCAGGCGAGCAGCACCGGTCGCGGCGGCTGGACCTTCACGACCTTCCCGGGCGACACCCGCATGGAAGGTTTCGACATCACGCCCGATGGCCGGGAGCTCTGGGCCATCAACATGAACGCCAAATCGATCACCGTGGTGAACCTCGAGTCCATGGAGGTCGTAGCCACGCTCCCCTTCGAGGGCGGCCTCAACAACCGCATCAGGTTCACCCAGGATGGTCGCTACGCCCTCATGAACGAGCTGAACGGCAACGAGCTCATGGTCTGGGACGTCGCGACCCGCCAGATCGCCCATCGCATCGACGTGGGCGGCGGCGGCGAGGGGATTTTCATCGACCCGGAGCGCCCCCGCGCCTATTACGCGGTCAGCCGCGCCAACAAGGTGGCCGTCATCGACACGAACACGCTCACGGTGATCAAGGAGATCCCGGATCTCATCAATCCGGACGGGATGGCGTGGTACGTGGCACAGTAGCGTGAAATCGGGCGAGGAGGGCGTTACGCGCCGGGTCATCCGGTCGGGGCATGGAAGCGAAAACGCCCGGAGATCACCGGCCGACGACGATAACCGCGACATAGCGTTCGGCCGATTGCCGACGTGTTGTGGGAGGTCCGATCCGAGGCCGTGAGCGCCCGCTGACCAGGCTCGCGCGCCTCACCCTGCTCAACCGACCCGCACCACCACCTTCCCGAGGTGGTGCCGTGCGACCACCTCCTGCGCCTTCGCGAGATCCTCGAGCGGGAAGATCCCGGCGAGGTGGACCTCGAACGGCCCACGCTGGATCAGGCGATTCAGGCGCTCCAGGACGTCGCGGCCGGGATCGCCGTCGTACGCGTCGAGCCGGAGGCCCCGGGCTGCCTCGGGCTCGGGCTCGACCCCGTTCGGGTAAGCGGTGCGGCCATCTTTCCGCAGTGCGGAGAGTACGATCCGGGCGACGTCGCCGCCGGCAGTGAGGAGCGCGGCGTCGAGACCGCCCGGTGCGAACTGGCGCGCGGCCTCCGCGACGTCGCCCCCACGACCGTCGACAGCCACCTCCGCACCGAGCCGCCGCGCGAGGTCGGCGCCGTCTACGCCGGATGCTACGGCCAGCACCCGCGCGCCCATCAGCCTGGCGAGCTGGACCGCCGCGTGCCCCACGCCCCCGCTCGCGCCGACGATGGCCACGGACTCGCCCGGCTTCACGCCCAGCACGTCCTCGAGCCCACGGAGCGCCGTGACGCCGATCCAGCCGAGCCCGGCGGCCTGCTCCATCGGGAACGTGCCGGGGACGGGGGCGACGAAGTCTTCGGGCACCGCCGTGTACTCCGCGTAGAACCCGCCCTGGGGCAGCTTCATGGCGTAGACCCTGTCGCCGGGGGTGAATCGCTCCACTTCGGCGCCGACGGCCGCGACGACGCCTGAACCCTCGGAGCCGAGGACATAGGGGAAGGTCGGCTCCCCGTCGAGCATGTTCGCGAACCCGCCCTCCTGCTCGTAGACGTCCCACTCGGCGACGCCGGCGAAGGCGACGCGGATGAGGACGTCGCCCGGTCCCGGTTCCGGGACGGGGATTGATTTCACCTGCAGGACTTCGGG
>DATMSC010000523.1:0-2431 GCA_035565595.1 Longimicrobiales bacterium
CGCTTCGGCCATGCGGGGTTCGCCTGCGTCGAGCCAGAGTCGGTGTGCGCGCAGGAGGAGAGAGAGACCAGCCTCGCGCGCGCCGTGGGCGACCAGCCGGCGACCGAGCGTTTCACGCACCTGGGGGTCAGTCCCGAGTCCCGGAATGCGGTCGAGCGATTCCATCGCTTCGCGGAGCGCGCCCGCCCGCTCCATGCGAGCTGCGTACTCCAGATACCACCGGCGCGCGTCGCTCTGGAAACCCTCCTGCGCGCTGTACACGGTGAGTTTGCGATACAGGCTGAGTCGATTGGGCTGGTAGCGCAGCGCCTTGTTGCAGAGCGCGATGGCGTTGTTGCCGAGTCCGGCTTCGGCGTACCGGTCGGCTGCGGTTTCGTAATAGTCGACGGCATCGGCGATGCGCCCGACCCGGAGATAGAGGTCGCCGACCCGGTTGTACAGAGCGAGATCGCGCTCCTCTTCGAGCTCGTCGTAGACGGCGAGCACCTCGAGGTACGCCGCAATGGCGCCCTCCCAGTCGTGCTCGTGCTCGTGGCGTCTGGCCTGCTCCTTGAGCTTGTTGATCGCCGCGCTCATTCAATCCTGTTCGGTTGGGCTCGGCAGTTCCGCAAGGTACTCCACGAGGCGGCGCGAGAGCAATCGATCGGCCAGAGAGAGCCCGATCCGGAATCGGTCCGCTGCCGCGTCGAGCGCCATTTCATCAGGCATCAGGCCGATGATCTCTGTTCGAACCACGCCACCGCCCTCGGCCGCAGCCAGGGCTTCGATCATTGCGAGAACGGCAACGGGGGAAGTTACGCGCGGATCCTCGAGGTTCATCGAGATCTGCACGGTGCCGCGCGAAGCCAGCTCGAACGCGAGCGCCCGCAGGCCGGCGAAGCCGCCGCCACGCTCGCGGATCGCGGCGGCAATTCGCCGCGCGCCGGGGAGAGATACGCCTTCGAGTTCTACGTTCCAGGCCAGCAGCGGCATCCGCGCGCCGACGCACACGACACCGGCTGTCGGGTGCGCACCCGGGTAAGGCCAGTCAGCGGGGAGCGCGTCCGGCCTCCGGTCGTCCGGCCACCCCGTGACGAGCGCCTCGAATCCGCCCCGCCTCAACTCGGCCAGACCTCGTCCCGGCGGATCCGACGCGGCGGCGTAGAGATAAGCCGGCAGGCCAAGCTCGGCCGCGAGCCGTTCGGCAACCCGCCGCGCGACGGCGCGCGCGTCCTCGATCGTCGTGCCGACCATGGGAACGAACGGCAAGACGTCCAGCGCCCCAATCCGCGGATGCACGCCCTGGTGCCGGCGCAGATCGATGCGCCCGATGGCAATGCTCGCCGCGGCGATCGCGGCGTCCTCCACCGCGCGGGGCGAACCGAAAGCGGTCACCACGGAGCGGTGGTGGTCGGGATCGCTGGTCGTGTGAACCACGCTCGCGCCCGCCCGCGTCATGGCATCGCAAATCTCGGCGATCACGCCGGGATCGCGACCCTCGCTGAAATTGGGCACCAGCTCCAGGACCCGCACCGCCATGGGGTCGAAGATAGGCACCGGCCCAACGGCCCACAAGCGCGGCGGACTGCCGGAAGTACGGCTCGCAAGTCCGGAGCACACGCCGCAACCGTGCAGCGGGCCGCCCGTTCGACGCTGCGGGAGCCCTCCCCGGCCGTGGAGAGAACCGGCTCCGCAGTGGACCTGTCACCGCATGCAGCGACCGTCGTTGGCCGGGAATAGCGATCGTCAATCGGCCGACCGCGCGATGCGCGCGAAAACGCCTCCGCGTACCATGGACTCGACTGCGGCAATGTCCGGCGCCGGCACCCGGTCCCGGCCGAGAGGAGGGACCATGGACCGAATGCTTTCATAGGCTTCGGCAACGCCACTGCCCGGCCGCAGCGGGCGGAGGAACTCGAGCGCCTGCGCGCCGACCAGCAGTTCGATGGCGAGCATCGACTCCAGGAGGCGCACTGCGTTCCGGGCCTTGAGCGCCGCGGCCATGCCCATGGGCACGTGGTCCTCGAGATCCGCGCTCGTGGGGATCGAATGCACGCTCGCCGGATTGGCGAGCAATCTCAACTCCGCTGCGAGCGACGCCGCCGTCACCTGCACCAACATCATTCCGGAATTGATACCCGGTTCAGGCGAAAGGAAGGCCGGGAGCCCGGACCGACCGGCATCGACGAGCCGCGCCACCCGTCGTTCGCTCACGTTCCCGACGGTTGCGCAACCGATCGCAAGGAGGTCCAGGGCCTGCGCCACCGGCTGCCCGTGGAAGTTGCCGCCGGACAGGACTCGTCCGCTCTCAGCGAGCACGATCGGGTTGTCGGTCACGCTGTTCACCTCGATCTCCAGCACCGATCGCGTGCACGCCGCAGCCTGGCGGGCAGCACCGTGGATCGCCGGGACACATCGAAGCGAATAGGGGTCCTGGACCCTCGGATCGTCG
>DATMSC010000524.1:0-3067 GCA_035565595.1 Longimicrobiales bacterium
CGACACGCCGGAGGTACGGATCGGCGCGCTCGAGCACGAAACTGAGAGATGAAAGGGGCCGCTGTCGCGGCCCCTTCGCTTTCCCCGCCGGTCATCACGAGCTGGTGCGCTCGCGAACTTTCTGCAGGTCGTCCCGCAGCCGATCGGCGATCCAGTTGGCGGTGATCGCCGCCGCGGCTTCGAGCATCCGTTCGAAGTCGTCCTGGGTGATGGTGCTCAGGGCGATGGCGGTGACCACATCGGCTCCGGTAGTCATCCCCGTGGATGGCGTGAGAGCTTCCCGGTTCCGGATGCGGGCGCGCCAGATCTCCCGGCCGGTAGCGCGCTCCAGCAGTACCGTCTCCGAATCCAGAACGAGGGCCGCATTGCTCCCGGAGACGTCGATGGCGATGGAGCGGATGACCAGGTCGAAGAGGAAGTCGGCCTCCGTGGGTTCGGAGATCGTGCGCGCCGCGAGATATGCGCTGGTGCGTTGGAGTGTGCGGTCGGTGATGATGCCGACTATGTCGACCTCGGCCGCGGCTGAGTTCAGCCTGCTCCGGGCCTCGCGCGCCTCCAGCTCCACTGCGAGCTGCGATCCGGCGGCGATCACCGCGCCGATCACGCCGTCGCCCCCGGACGGAAAGCTGCGGGTCACCAGCTCAGGCGCCGGCGCCGAAATCGGCATCATGGCGACGGTCCGGCCGGCGAAGTCGTATTGGTCGAGTCGGTGTTTGGTGCCGCACCCTGTCAGGACGGTCATGATCGCCAACAGGGGCAGCGCGTGCCGCACAGGCGTAGTGTTCATGTTCCACTCGTCAGTGAACGGGCATCGCGCGCACCGGCGCGGGCGCCCGAACCATGGCGACCGCAACATCGTCGCGGTCGCCAGTTGGCATCCGATTCCAAGAGTATGAGCGGCCATACGGGGGAGCAAGCGTCTTCAACCCCAGTCCTGGTGGAAGAACGATGGCGTTCCGCGACTCCCCCGCACCCGCGCCGTCGTGTCTTCTGACGCGCCCGGACATGGGATTGCAACACGGTGGCAATGAAGCGGGTTGGCGGTGCTCATCCCGGGGGGAGAGCGGCCCCGTTTTGTGCGCGACGGCCGAGTGCGAATCGGGGAAGGGCGCCGGGGACGCAATCCTTCAAGCGTGGCCAATGATCAGAACTCTCCGGTGATCCCGAACCGATAGATGTACCGCTGCCCGTCGGAATGCGGCAGGGAGGTGTAGAGGTGTTCGCCCACGAAGGCGTGCACGATCATGCCGGGCGGCGTCGCCAGACAGCCGATGAGTTTTCTCTCGCGATCGAGGAGATCCCAGAAGCTCACGCCGATGGTCGCAACCGGATCGGGCGCCAGTTCCGGACGCTGCACCAATACGGCCTCACGCCAGTGGAAGTCTGCGGCGGAGCCTGATCGAACGACGGGTCGCGCCCGGTGACAGCGCGCATTTCGACATCCAGCAGCCCTACGAGGCGCCTGGTGGGGTGCAACTGAATCGCCCCGGCGAGATGGGTTTCAATGATCCCCTACTCGACTACGCCGGGCGATGACGGCGGCGGCGGCGCTGACCCGAGGAGACGCTGTTACTGGCTGATTCGCACTACGTACTTCACGATGTGATCCACGCCCAGCTCGTCGCGCGAAACCACCCACGCGTTCTCCAGCGTCGCGCTGGCGATCCAACACGCCTTCCGCCCACGGCACGGCCGGACGCGTCCTGCCCGCCCGGTCACGTCCGCCGGGGCATTTCATTTCGATGCTTTGTGCTACGAATCTTTCTATGAATGCGCGCGAGCCGCCTCGTCAGCAACAGAAGCCAGTCGCCACGCGCCCCGCGCGACCAGCGCTGCTAGATTGCGGACGCTTCAGTCCGCAGGGACGAGCGTGACCGGCAGCGGCTGTTCCTGCACGAGCCGCATCATCGGCACGAGTTGGCGCTGGAAGCGCTGCAGGGGGTTGCCGTCGGCGAGCGACGGCGGCGTCACGCGCAGAATGTGATCCGCGTAGCCCCACGTGATGAGGTTCTCATCCGTTTCGGGCTCCATGAGATACCCGATGAGGTTGCCGCGGGGCTGGGCCATGGGCACGTAATAGGCGCCGGCGGGGACGGCGACTTCCGCCTCCGATCGCTCGACGATCACCGACCTGATGTAGTGCCCTTCGATGTAGTCCCCCTGATTCACCTGAACCGCGTGGTAGATCTCGAGGTCGAGGGTGACGGGTTCGGCGAACTGGTACACGGCGATCCCGTGCGCCTGGAGGAGCGGGACCACTCCGGTCATCGCCGGTGGCATGACGTAGCCGATCGGCCGGGGCACGGTGCGTGTCGGTTCGCGGCGGAGGAAGATGTCCCGCACGTCAGGCCGGTAGCCGAGCACCGACATGGCGTCGGGGACCCACACCATGTCCCGCCCTCTCGACGTGGTGCGGTACTCGAGTACGATGGGCGGCGCCTCGGGCGACACCGCTGCGGCGCGGCGCCGGGCACCGTTCGTCAGCTCGCGGATCTCCTGGCGCATCTCCGCAGCGACCTCGAGGATCGTGCGCTGGGCGATGACCTGGCCCCGCACCTGGTGCCGGTAGCGTTCCTCCGCGGGGACCGGGTCGAGAATCGTGCCGTGGTTTCGGAGGCGTCGAATCCCCGAAGGCGACTCCAGGAGGATGGCGATCGAGTTGATCAACCCGGCGTATGTGTGATGCTTGCGTGGCTCGAGGGAGGTCGTCCCCCATCCCGGGACCCAGTCCACGACCTGCGGTCCGGCGTAGTCGAAACCCTCGTAGTCCTCGGCGCGGAGCGCCGCCCGGATCCGCGGGAAGATGTGCCGATACGGGAAGTCACGCAGCTCGGCGTCGACGGCAGGATTGAGCGAGCCCTGCCAGGTGAGCGTGTACGGCGAGGCGCCGCCGTGGTGGGTGTCGACGTGGATGTCCGGCGTCCACACCCGGAGCACGCGCGTGACCAGCCCGCGGATCTCCTGCGATTCCAGCTTGATGTAGTCGCGGTTGAGGTCCAGCCCGGCTTCATTGGTGCGGCGGCGCAGCTCTCCGCCATCCGGGTTCAGTGCGGGGATGAAGAGGACG
>DATMSC010000525.1:0-1749 GCA_035565595.1 Longimicrobiales bacterium
TGCCCGGGGAATGGGATCCAGGAAGCTCGACGCCTTGCACGCCAGCACCTCACCGGCTCGCCGGCGAGTGCGCGCGTGCGTCAGGTACAACTTCCGCTGTGCCCTCGTCAACCCGACGTAGAAGAGGCGACGTTCTTCCTCCAGCGCAGCCGGGTCCTCGACGGACCGCGACAGGGGAAACAATCCGTCCTCCAGCCCGCTGAGAAAGACGATCGTGAATTCCAGCCCCTTGGCGTTGTGCAGCGTCATCAGCGTGACGGCGTTGGCTTCGGGGTCGTGCCGGTCCACGTCGGCCACGAGCGATACCTTCTGGAGGAACGCGTCGAGCGGCGTGATGATCCCCACATCCTCCAGCTCGTCACCAATGTCGAGGGCCTGGAACTCGTGCGCACCGGCGACCAGCTCCTTCACGTTGTCGACCCGGTCCACGCCGTCCGGCCCCTCCTCCATGTACCACTGCGGCAGCTCGATCTCGGCCACGAGCCGTTCGATCAGCTCTCCCACCGGCAGCGTATCGCCATACTCCCGGTAGCGCTGGATCAGCGCGGCGAAGTCCTGGAGAGTGCGCACCACTGCGCCCGTCAACCCGGGACATTCGGCCGCGCGAGCCGCGGCCTCCACGATCGGCAACCCGTTCTGGATCGCCCAGGTCAAGAGCTTCGCACGACTCGCGTCTCCCACGCCGCGCCGCGGGATGTTCACGATACGGTCGAAAGCGCCAGCGTCCCGGGGGTTGGAGATCAGGCGCAGGTACGCGAGCACGTCCATGATTTCGCGCCGCTCATAGAAGCGAGTGCCACCCACGATCTGGTAGGGCACGTCGCGCCGGCGCATCGCGTCCTCGAGCGCCCGCGATTGCGCGTTGGTGCGATAGAGGACCACGAAATCGCGATACGTGAGCCCCGGCTCCCTCACGAGGCGCACCCCGATCTCGTTCGCGATCCACTCCGCTTCGTCGGCCTCGTCCAGCGCGGTGACCAGCGTGAGCGGCTCGCCCGCGCCGGACTCCGTACGGAGCGTCTTGCCCTTGCGGCGCCTGTTCAATGCAATGGCGCGGTTCGCCGCTTCGAGGATCCGCGCGGTGGAGCGATAGTTTCGTTCGAGCCTGACCACCGCTGCGTCCGGGAACTCCTTCTCGAAATCGAGGATGTTCCTGATGTCCGCGCCGCGCCAGCCATAGATCGACTGGTCGTCGTCGCCGACGACCATCAGGTTGCCGAGAGGCCTGGCGAGCATTTCCAGGAGACGGTACTGCGCGTGGTTCGTGTCCTGGTACTCGTCGACGAGAATGAACTGGAACCGGCGGCGATACGCATCGAGGAGATCGGGATCACGGGCGAGCGCACTCACGGGTTCGACGAGCAGGTCGTCGAAGTCGAACGCGTTCTGCTCCCTGAGCGCCGCCTGGTACGCCTCATAGACTGCCGCACAGGTGCGGTTGAACGGATCCCTCGCCGTATCCCGGAACGCCGGCGGATCGATGAGCCGGTTCTTTGCCCCCGAAATAACCGATTGTATCGCGCGGGGTGGCCACTTCCGCGGCGACAGGTTCAGCCGCTCGAGTGCGCGGCGGATCTCGCGCAGCGATTCATCGGCATCGTAAATGGAGAATACCGGCGTCCAGCCGAGCTGGATGGCGTGCCGCCGAAGGAGGCGGGCGCCAACCGAATGGAAGGTCCCGATCCACATTCCGGCCGGCTCCCTCCCCAGCAGACGCCGCACCCGGTTCCGCATTTCCGCGGCCGCCTT
>DATMSC010000526.1:0-2493 GCA_035565595.1 Longimicrobiales bacterium
GGCAGTACGCCGAACGCGTCCGCCGTCAGGAAGATCACGTTGCGCGGATGCATCCCCCGCCCGTCCGGAACGGCGCCGGAAATGTACGAGATCGGATAGGACGCCCGGGTGTTCTCGGTGATCGATGCGTCAGCGAAGTCGACCTGGCGGGTCACCGGATCGACGACGACGTTCTCGAGGATCGTGCCGAACCGGCGAGTGGCGGCGTGGATCAGCGGTTCCGCCGACGCGGAAAGCCCGATGACCTTGGCGTAGTTGCCGCCCTCGAAATTGAAGACGCCGCTCTCGGTCCAGCCGTGCTCGTCGTCGCCGATCAGGTGGCGGTTGGGGTCGGCGGACAACGTAGTCTTCCCCGTGCCGGAGAGGCCGAAGAAGAGCGCGACGTCGCCGGCATCCCCGACATTCGCCGAGCAGTGCATCGAGAGCACGCCCTGCAGCGGGAGCAGATAGTTCAGTACCGTGAAGATCGACTTCTTGATCTCACCGGCGTAGGCCGTCCCGCCGATGAGCACTTCGCGCTTCGCGAAGTTGAGCACGATGAAGATCTCGCGCCGCGTGCCGTGCCTGGCCGGGTCGGCGCGGAACCCCGGGGAGTGGAGGAGCGTGAACCCCGTGCCGGCTACGGCGCCGTCCGACTCCGGCACGATGAACATGTTCCGGGCGAAGAGCGAGTGCCACGCGCTGGTCGTGATCACGCGCACGGGCAGGCGGTAGTCGGGGTCGGCACCCGCCCAGACGTCCTGCACGAACAGCTCGCGCCCGGCCAGGTCCTCGATGAGGTCCGCGCGCAGCCTCTCGAAGTGCTCCGGCGAGAGACGCCTGTTGACTTCACCCCACCAGACGTTCTTACTGCTCTCGGGCTCGTCGACAATGTATTTGTCTTCCGCCGCGCGCCCGGTGAACAGTCCGGTACGCGCCGCCAGCGCACCGTGCTCCGTGAGCAACGCTTCGTTGCGCCGAATGGCGCGCTCGCACAGCTCCGCGGGGACGAGGTCCCGGTGGACCGCCTGGCGCGGCCGCAGGCCATGCGCTTCGAGATCGTGTCGTGTTGTCACGTTGGAAGAACGGTGCCTTTCTCGAGACTATCGCCGGACCGGGTCGGCTGGTAACGTTATGATGACCATCAGCGAAGTCAAGCAAGGGGCGCACCGCAGTGATGCCCCGGCCGGCGCACCGTAACGCAGCGGAACACGACGGTGTGGCGGCGGGGTAGCTGGTCGTAGCCGTACGTCGAGCAGGAACCACGTGACTCCGAAACCCGCGTCCGTCCTGATCCCGGTCCTCTGCCTCGGGTTCGCGCTGGCGGGCTCGCCGCGCGATCTGGCGGCGCGCACCCAGTCGCCGGCAGCGGCATCGCCCGATTCGTCCATGGCGCCGTGCGCGACGGGTCCGATTTCCTTCATCTTCGTGGACAACCGCTCGATCTTCGACACCACCGATCCCGAGCTCGACGACCGCTTCCGACCGCTCTACCAGCTCGCGAACACCCTCCACGTCACGACCGACGCCTCGGTAATCCGGCGGGAGCTGCTCTTCCGCGAGGGCGACTGCTACGATGAGGCGCGCCTCGCAGAGTCCGAGCGGCTGCTTCGCGGTCTCGACTTCCTTGCGCAGGTCGACATCTACGGAATTCCCCAGGAGGACGGCAGCTATCACGTCGTCGTCGACACGCAGGACGAGTGGAGCACGCGGGCGAGGGTCAAGGTCGGTGTGCGCGATCGCCGGCCGGAGCTCCGCGGCGCACGTCTCCGCGAGTCCAACCTGGTCGGCACGGGCCAGGCCGCAGAGCTGTTCTACCTCGAGGAGGAAGAGGTCCGCGAGTACGGGCTCCAGTTCATGTCACCGCAACTGCTGGGGACTCGCCTCGACTTCCTGGCGCGCATCGCGCGCACCCGGGACGGCACGAGCATGGACCAGGTGCTCGCCTATCCGTTCGTCGGCGAGTACGGCCGCTGGGCGTTCCGGCAGGCGCTCCGTTCGCGCACCGACGTCTACAACTACGTGGTCGGGTCGGAGCCCGACCTGCGACTTCTCGTTCCGGTCCGGCAGTACGCCGGCGAGTTGATCGCACTCCGCCGTTTCGGTGAGCCCGGAAGGTTGTTGACCCTCGGTGGCGGAATCACCTTCCAGGAGCTGCATTACTCGGATCCGCCACGCGAGGTGTTCGCCAGTGACTACAGCGCCGCAGCGGCCAGCGACGCGGCGCGTCTCGATCTGGTTACAGGTCAACGGCACCCCGTCGACAATGTGCGCGCGGTAGTCATGATCGGGGTGCGTCGTGTCGGCTGGGTGCAGCGGCGAGGGCTGGACACCGTGCGCGGGCTCCAGGACGTGGCCCTCGGCCGCCAGATCCAGCTCACGCTCGGGCGGACCATCCCCGGGCTAAGCCGGGACGAAGACGTCTTTGCCGCGCTGTCGCTTGCGGGTGCAACCGAAGTCCGCTCCTTGCTGCTTACCGGCCAGCTCTGGGCCGATGCACGCCGCGACCTGCGC
>DATMSC010000527.1:0-3888 GCA_035565595.1 Longimicrobiales bacterium
TCGTCCTGCTCCCGGCGCAGGCGGTCCACGGCGAAATCGCGGAACCAGCGCCGCCGGGCCGCGCTGTCCATCGCCGCCAGATCGGCGCCCGCGGCCTCGTCGGCGTCCCGCGCGAGGTCGCGAATGTAGTCGCCGTGATACCCGTCCTCCGGAAACTCCACGGCCTCGCCACGGAGCTCTCGCCAGCGCGCGTCCAGCGAGCCGGCAAGCCGCTCGATCTGGACGCCGGCATCGTTTACGTAGAACTCGCGAGTGACATCCCAGCCGGTCCATTCCAGGAGTGAAGCGATGCCATCGCCGAGCGCGGCGCCGCGTCCGTGCGCCACATGTAGCGGACCCGTCGGGTTCGCCGAGACGAATTCGACCTGGACCCGTCGACCTCGCCCCGAATCGGACCGGCCGTAGCGACGACCCGACGCCAGGATTTCGAGCAGCCGGTCGTGCCACACCTCGCCGGCCAGCCGGAAATTGATGAAACCGGGGCCCGCGACCTCCGCGGTGCTGACCCCGGCTGCGGCAAGGTCCAGCCCTGCGACAATACGTTCGGCGAGCGCGCGCGGTGCTTGCCGGGCACGGCCGGCAAGAACGAGCGCGAGATTGGTGGTCAGGTCGCCATGTTCGGGGCTGCGCGGACGGTCGAGCTGCACATCCGCCTCACTGCCTCCCAAATCACGGGCGACCTGGACCAGCTGTGCATGGAGCCGATCGCCTCGCATCTAGGATCCGGCGGCCTTTCCGCCCGTGGAGTCCTTGGACTGGGACTTGGATTCCGACTTGTCGGACGACGAGCCGTTCGAGCTCTTCTTGTCGAGGCCGAGGCTCTTCCTCGGGTCGAAGTTCTCGAATGGCGCCCGCTTCTCGGCCGCTTCCTGCTTCTTGTAGGACTCGCTGCGGTAGTCGGTGAGATAGAAACCCGATCCCTTGAAGATCAGACCGGCACCCGCGGAGAGCATCCGGCTGGCGGCCTCGCCGCACTGCGGGCACAGCGCCTCCGGTGGATCGCTCATCCGCTGGAACTGCTCGAATTCATGCCCCTTCGGGCAGCGGTACTCGTAAGTAGGCATTATCCTTCAATCCGCGAAACAGACGGGTATTTTACGTTGATGCGGATCACTCCGCCACACCCCGGAAGGTACCCCACTCCTCCCGGAGCGCGTCGCTGATCTCACCCAGCGTAACCATCGCCTTCACGGCATTGATCATGGGCGGCAGCAGGTTGTCGTTTCCCCGGGCCGCCCGTCGCAACGCCTCCAGAGCCGCGTCGGCCGCGGCTCCATCACGTTGACTCTTAACAGCGGCGAGTTTCCGGCGCTGCTCCGACTCCAGCGCGGCGAACTCCGGTTGTGGAATCGCGGGCGTCTCACCCGGTTCCCTGTATGCGTTGACGCCGACGACGATGCGTTCCCCGCGTTCGTGTGCGAGCTGGTGCTCGTAGGCGGCGCGCTCGATCTCGTGCTGAAAGTACGAAATCGCGCGGGCCGCTCCACCGAGCTCGTCCACGCGGTCGATGATCTGGCGGGCACGATCCTCGAGCGCCGTCGTCAGCGCCTCGACGTAGTAGCTACCGCCCAGCGGGTCTACAGTTTCCGTTACCCCGGACTCGTATGCAAGGATCTGCTGGGTCCGGAGCGCGAGTTTCGCCGACTCTTCGGTGGGTAGCGAAAGCGCTTCGTCGTACGAGTTGGTGTGGAGCGACTGTGTGCCGCCGAGGATCGCGGCGAGTGCCTGGACCGTGACCCGTACGACGTTGTTCAGCGGCTGTTGCGCCGTGAGCGTGACGCCGCCGGTCTGCGTATGGAAGCGTAGCCGGCACGAAGCGTCCGACCCGCCATGCCGCTCACGCATGAGTCTCGCCCACAGCCTCCTCGCAGCCCGAAACTTGGCCACCTCTTCGAACAGGTCGTTGTGTGCCGCGAAAAAGAACGACAGGCGAGGAGCGAACGACTCGAGCGCAAGACCCCGCCCTGTCGCGCGTGCGACGTACTCGAGTGCGTTGGCGAGCGTGAACGCGATCTCCTGCGCGGCGGTGGCGCCGGCTTCCCGGATGTGATATCCGCTGATGGATATCGGATTCCAGCGCGGCACCTCATCTGCGCAAAAGGCGAAGACGTCCGTCACCAGGCGGAGGCTCGGCTCGACGGGATAGATGTGCGTGCCGCGGGCAATGTACTCCTTGAGGATGTCGTTCTGGACGGTGCCGGAGAGTCTGTCCCGCGGAACGCCGCGTTCGTCGGCCAGGGCGACGTACAGCGCCAGCAGGATGGGCGCCGTCGCGTTGATCGTCATGGACACGGAAACGCGGTCGAGCGGGATCCCGTCGAACAGTGTCCGCATGTCTTCCAGCGAGTCGATGGCAACTCCGACTCGCCCCACCTCGCCCGAGGCCATGGGGTGATCCGAATCGTACCCCATCTGCGTGGGCAGATCGAACGCAACGCTGAGCCCCGTCTGCCCGTGCTCCAGCAGATAGCGGTATCGCCGGTTCGTCTCGGCAGCGGTACCGAAGCCGGCGTACTGGCGCATGGTCCAGAGCCGCTCTCGGTACATCGCCGGGTGAATGCCGCGCGTGAACGGGAACTCGCCCGGCATGCCGAGATCGGCATCGTGATCGACTGCTCCGGTCCCGGGCGTATACACCTGCTCGATCGGCAGGCCATCCGTCGTCGTGAACCGCTCCTTCCGCTCGCGGCGCTGGCTCTCGTGACTCACGGTACCTCCGGCGACGAGGGGATCAGAGGGGGTGCGGCTACTCGAACTCGATCAGGACCGCGCCACGCTCGACTGCTTCGCCCGCAGCCACGGCGACGCGCGTCACTGTGCCGGGGGCGACGGCCGCGAGCTCGTTCTGCATCTTCATCGCCTCGATCGTGACGAGCGCCTGGCCAGCCACCACCTCCTGGCCGGGTTCGACCAGGATGCGCACCACCAGCCCGGGCATGGGGGCCACGAGCGGTTGAGGGCCAGCGACTGCCGCTGTGGTGCGGGTGAACGCGCGGAGCGCCCGCGTGCGCTCGTCCTCCACGTGGGCATCGAAGTGGTATCCGCCGGCGCGGATCTCCCACCGGCCGGGCGCATCTCCACGGGCGGGTACGACCGTGATCGATCGGGAGTCGATGAGCAGGTGCCTGGCCGCGCCACCAGCCACTCGGGCGCTGTCGACGGTGAACGGCACGCCATCCACGCGAGGCACGTCGCCAGCGAGATCGACCTCGAAGACGCGGTCTCCAATCGTGACGATGTAGCGCATCAGCTTCCGCTCCGGGCAACCCGCTCGAGTTCCGCGACTGTCTCCACGTGCGCGGTCTGCGGGAAGAGGTCGAAGCAGCGGACCGACCGCACCACGTATCCCGCGCCGAGCCGGGCAGCGTCGCGCGCAAGCGTCGCCGGATCACAGCTCACGTAGAGAATCCGCGGTACCGGCGATACCTTGAGCGCTTCGGCGACCGCAGCATCGACGCCAGTACGCGGTGGGTTCAGGACGACGAGGTCGGCCGGCAGGAGCGAAGAAAGCACGTCCTCGACCCGAGCCGCGTGGAAGGTGGCATCGCCCGTGGAGATCCGGCGACCCTCGGCGACGGCTGCCTCGTCCAGCTCGATCGCCTCCACCCGGGCGCCGCGCCGGGCGAGGGCCCGCGTGTAGCTGCCAAGGCCACAGTAGGCATCGATGACGCGCAGGCCGGCGACGTCGCCCGCGAGCTCCAGGACATGGCGCTCGAGGAGTTCCGCGGCAGATCGGTTCACCTGGATGAAGCTCGCTCCGGCAAGTCGTACCGTGTCACCACCGACGATCTCCTCCACCCACGGTTCACCGGCCAGGAGGGATGCCTGTGTTGCCGGTCCGGGTCTGTGCCAGATCGCCGCGAGTGCGCCCACGCTACCGAGCAGCTC
>DATMSC010000528.1:0-1756 GCA_035565595.1 Longimicrobiales bacterium
CGTTCTCCTCCTGGCGAGCCTCCTCGCCGTCGCGCTGGGCGGCTGTGTCAAGCGCAGCACTCACGAAGCCGCGCTCGCCGAGCTGACACGCATCCACACGGAACAGCGTACGTCGCTGGAAAGCCAGCTCGCGGAGCGGGAGGCGGAGGTCCGTGCCCGCGAGCAGAGCATCGCGGAGCTGGACGCGCTTCTAAGCCAGCGAGGCGCCGACATCGCGCGGATGGAGCAGGAGCTCGCCGCTACCCAGGTCGAGCTGGATCGGGTGGAATCGCTCCTCAGTCGGCAGGGCGCCCAGTACGCGGAGCTCCAGGAGCGGCTCCTCCAGCTCGCACAGGTCGAGCGTGAGATCCGTGAACGGAACATGATCTACGAGGACGTGCTCCAGCAGTTCCGTTCCCTGATCGACGCCGGCCGGCTGAGCGTGGAGATCGTGCGCGGGCGCATGGTGATCCAGCTCCCGCAGGACATCCTCTTCGCGTCCGGCAGCGCCACGCTCTCCGCGGAAGGGAGACAGACGATCCGCGAAGTCGGCCAGGTGCTGGCCGGGTTCGCCGACCGCAGCTTCCAGGTGGAAGGGCACACGGACAACGTCCCGATCTCGACGCAGCAGTTCCCGTCCAACTGGGAGCTGTCGTCCGCGCGCGCGATGTCCGTCATCAGGGTGCTCCTCGACGCCGGCGTCCCGCCCGCCAACCTCTCGGGCGCGGGGTACGGCGAGTACCAGCCCCGGGCGCCCAACGACACGCCGGAGAACCGACGGCTCAACCGGCGCATCGAGATCGTGATGCTGCCGAACCTCGACGTCATTGCGGACACGCGGCTGCCATGAGCAATGCCGCGCACGGGTGCCGACGCGTGCAGGGGTGACGTGACCGTCCCCGCGATGCGCCGGCTCCCGGCACCGTCCAGGACGACTTGACCTCAACGCGCTACGCGAAAGGAGGATCCGGTATGGACCGCAGGCAGTTCATCGGCACGGCCGCGCTCGGCGCGGCGGGTCTGGCCATTGGCGGGTGCGGCGGCGGCGCGCCATCGTCCGCGCCCGCTGCTTCGATGCAGCAGGCCCGGCGCCTGGAGCGGATCGGGCTCCAGCTCTACACGGTACGCACCCGTCTAGCCCAGGACTTCTCCGGGACGCTCGAGGCCATCGCAGAGCTGGGGTACACCGAAGTCGAGACCGCGGGGCTGCACGGCCATCCGGCAGAGCACGTCCGCGGCGAGCTCGACCGCCTGGGGCTGGTGTCACCGGCCGCCCACGTGCAGATCGGGGCCATGCGCAATGATCTGGATGCCGTCTTCGCCGAGGCCGAGACGCTGGGGCAGCACTACGTGATCGTGCCGGTGGTGAACGCGCCGGAGCGGACTGCGGAAGGATTCCGCAATGTGGCCGCCGAGCTGAACCGGTTCGGCCAGGAGGCCCGGGCCAGGGGGCTCCGCATCGGCTACCACAATCACGACTACGAGTTCGCCGCCCTGGACGGGAACGTTACAGGATTCGACATCCTCCTCGGGGATACCGATCCCGACCTCGTCGACTTCGAGCTGGACCTGTACTGGGCGATCCGCGCCGGACACGACCCGCTCCACCTGTTCAGCATGTATCCGGGGCGCTTCAAGCTCTGTCACGTAAAGGACATGGCCGACGGGGCGGGCTCGCAGGCCATGGCCGACGTGGGGCAGGGGGAGATCGATTTCGCCGCGATCTTCGCGCGTTCGGAGGAAGCCGGGCTGCAGCACTACTTCGTCGAGCACGACC
>DATMSC010000529.1:0-3668 GCA_035565595.1 Longimicrobiales bacterium
CTTGCACGCACGATTGCCGGATAGGCGTGCTCAAGCTTCCGGAGCGACGCATCCGTTGCGCGGGCGACGACGTCGGGATCCCCGATCGCGGCCACCTGGAGCATCCGCTCGATAAGCCGCTTCCCATCGTCCGTAATCGCACCGGTCCCGGCGTCGACGTAGCGCGCGGCCTCGTGCTGCGCGATCACGCCGTCGTCGATCAGCTCGCGGAGGAATTCCCGACCACTCGCCGTCTCGAGGTACTGTCGGATCGTCTGTTCGGGCCGTAGCGACTGGCCAAGGAAATCGAGCGCCCGCCCTGCCGAGCGCATGGACGCCGCCCGGGTCGCCGCATCCGAAAGTGCGTCCTTGATCTTGCCCCGCGGCACGTCCGACATCGCATTGAGGCGCCGGAGCTCCTCAACG
Organism: Longimicrobiales bacterium; assembly: GCA_035565595.1. Taxonomy (GTDB): domain Bacteria; phylum Gemmatimonadota; class Gemmatimonadetes; order Longimicrobiales; family RSA9; genus DATMSC01. Next base: position 406 of record DATMSC010000529.1, read on the forward strand.
TCGTAGTCCGGCGGAGCGAGGATAGGCACACCGCCATCGGCGCTCGACGTGCGGTCTAGGAAAAGCTCGCTCCGGAAGCCGCCACGCGGCGCCTCAACCTGCTCTCGCGCGCCCCGACCGCGCTCACCGTGGTAAGCGCGGCCCTGGACGCCCTCGGGATAGAGCTCCGGCGGCCGCGGCTCGAACGTGAACGGATCGTGGGAGGCAATCGATTGTTCGGCGTCCACCCAGGCATAGCGGGTGAGCACCGTCGAATGGTCGCCCGGGAAGACGGTCTCCTGCAGCTTCCCCGCCTCGATCACCGGCACGAGCGGCTCGCCATCCCGGCCGACCATCACGCGCCGAATCACGGCGTTCGGCCTCGGCTGGCGAGGCGATAGCCCGAAGTCGGGCGCCGCCTCTTCCATCGCCCGGACATGCCGCTGCCACGCCTCGGGATCGCGCCGGAGTCGCTGCTCCATCATGTCGCGCTGGTTGCCGGCGAGGACGATCCCGTGCCGGCGCTCGGCGCCGGGCTCCGGTCGCGGCGTCGTGATCCCGACCTCCGGCGCAACCGGCTGCCGGGCACGCGCCGCTGCCTCCGGCTCGGCAACATGGACGGGCGCCGTGAGCCCTGTCGTCTCCGTCGAGGTGCGCGCACCACGGGGCAAGCCTGCCGGAGTCGTGGTCGCCGCGCGCAACCCGCCGTCGAGAAGCACGTTCGCGGCCGACGACAGCGCGGCACCGAGCGCGACGTCGGCCGCGACCCGCTTCCGCGGATCCTCGGCGACCTGTCGCAGAAGCTCGCCGCCGGGGCGCTCCCCAAGCAGCTCACCGAAGCCGCCGACCAACGACTCCTCTGGGCCGGCCGCCGCGATCGCAGCGTCGATCGGCGCTCCGGTCGCGATGTCTTGAACGATCCGTCCGCGGAGCGTCGCCGGACTGGCGATCCGCTCGAGCACCGGAGCCGCACGGCCTCCGACGCGCGCCGCAGTCGCCGCCCCACGGAGCGCTGCGCCCGGCGCCATGAAAAGCGCACCCTCGCCGGTCATGCGCCCGATGACGCCCGCTGCAGTACCGAACGGCGTATCTGGCACCCCATAGAACGGTCGGAAGGTTTCCTCGCGGTAGGTGCGGAGCCGTTCTGCCAAAGACGGCTTTCCCGGCTCCGGTGGGGCCGGGCGAGGCGTGCTGCCCATGTACGGACGGACGATCTCGGGCTCTGGCTCTCGACGCGGGATCTCCACTGTCGGCCGTGTGGCCCGGGCGGCCTGCTCCCGCTCGGCTGCCTGGCGGGCACGGAACGCGGGCACCGCACTCGCCGCGCCCCGCATCTCCGCGACACCGATCATTGCCGCGAGGCCGGCCTCGCCCAGCCCGCGCATGAACTGGCGAGGCATGTCCGTCACCGCGCGTCCGGAGACCTCCTCGAGCGCCGCGGCGCGCTCCGGCAAAGAGGTAAAGCCCGGCGACTGCGCGATCCGGCCCGCGGCCGAGGCGATCGCGCCCCCAATCGAGCGCATGGCGCTCCCCGCCCGGTCGAAGAGGCCCGGCCCACCCGGTGCCTCGACGGGCTTTTCCGGAACGTACTTGGCCCAGCGGTTGGTCGTGGGCTCGTCGAGCTCACGATCATCCAGTGGCCGAACGTACTTCGACCACCGGCTCTCGGTGAACATCAGCGTAGCTCTCGCTCGATGATCGATTGCAGGATCTCGAGGTCCTCCCAGTCCAGCCCGGCCGCCCGCGCCTCGGCGAGGATCTGGCTCGGGGTCTGCCCTTCGGCGAGTGCGTCACGGACGTCTTTGATCATCTGGTGTACCGGCCGTCCTGTCTCCAGCTCCGAGCGCGCGCGGAAGAGGTCCAGGTCGTAGCCATGCCTCGCCCCGAGCTCATCGAGATTGTAGCGGTGCTGGAGGCCCGCGAGCTCCTTCTGCTGTCCGAACTGCTCTCGCATCCGTTCAAGCGCGAGCCCGTGCTCGAGTTCGCCGATTGTCCGCGCCCGGATCACGTCCCGGTCGAGCTCCGGGTCGTAGCGCCATGCTGGCTGCTGCGGCGGCGACTCCGGCGCCCCCGCTTGCGGCAGCTGCTGCGGCATATCGAGCGTCGGCGGCTCATCACGGAGCGAGCCCTCGAGGGCCGCGCGCCCGAGCGCAGACCCGAGCTGCGGCCCCTCGCCACCCGGCGCATCCGGCGGCGACATTGGGAAGGCCGGGCCGGACGGCACCTGGCGCTGACCAACCTCGGGTCTTGTGATGCGGGGCTCGCCCGGCGCTTGGCGCACGACCCCGCGCGTGACGAGGTCGGCCAGGTCCATGTCCTTCTGGTGGCCGAACTGCTCCTCCGCGAGGCCGACACGTCGCTGATCCAGACCGAACGTCCTCTCCCAGCGATCCGCCTCTTCTTTCCGCCGCTCCTCCTCGGTCTTCGCGCCGTAATAGGAGCGCCCGAGATCGGCCACGCCGGCGCCCGCTGCCATGAGCGCCCGGCCGAGTCCAAGGCTCGCCATTACATACCTCCGCCGAGCTGGCGGTTCAGCATTCCAGCGAAGAGCGGCGCGTAGCGCTCAAGACGCTCCCGCTCACGGAGCCGGTCCTCTTCCTGCTGCCGCCGGATCTGGTCCTCGACCCGGCCCATCTGGTACTGGCCGAAGGCCTGCAAGCCGGTCCCCATTGCCTGCGACGCGAGGAGCGCCTGCGCCGGCGTCATCTTCGCGGTCGCCCCGGCCACTGTCTTCGCGGCCGCGAGGGGTCCGCCGGCGGAGGGGATACCGGCGCCGAGCGCACCGGCCACGCCGTGGCCGGCCGCGTGCTTGAGGGCGCGCCCGAGCGAGGCCTTCCGGTAGCGGCCCTGCTGGTCTTTGTCGTTGAGCGTGCCAAGAGCACCGCCGGCCGCCGCGACGCCCGCCGCGAGCGGGGCACCCACTCCGGTCAATGCGAGAACCGGGGCGGCGTACTTTGCCACATCACCGATGCCGCCTACGATCTTCCTCCAGAATGACATGGCCCACCTCGCTCGTCAGGCTGCCCTTAGATGTAGACCTTCGTCCAATGCCCCGGCGCGACCTTCTTCTGATAGAACCACTGACCCGTGGCCGGGTCCTGCTCCATGACCCGCCACTCCCCGTCGTGCCAGTGCTCGACGCGGTTTCCCTTGTCCGGGTTCGTGCGGATCTGATAGTCCTCGAACCCCGGCGGGCCCGACGGCCCTGCCGCCTTCTTGACGTCGTCTGGGCTCACTCCGAGGATGTCGGCGAACTGGGCCGCGACCTCGTCCGTGATCGGGAT
>DATMSC010000530.1:0-2489 GCA_035565595.1 Longimicrobiales bacterium
CAGCGGACAGCAGACGGTCGTCTATTACAACCGCTCGCCCGACACGCTGCCTTACCTGATCTTCCACGTGTACCAGAACGTGTTCGCGCCGGGCGCGGCGAGGGGCGAGCCCATGCCGCTGACGGACGGGATGCTCATCGAGCGGGTGGTAGTGGACGGCGTCGAGGCGCAGCCGGTGCCCTTCGCCGGCGCCATCGGGCCGGGCGCGCGATACAGCGATGACGGCAGCACCATCATGACGGTCCGGCTGCCGGAGCCGCTCCCGCCCGCGGACAGCGCGGTCGTCGAGATGACATGGAGCTTCACGGTGCCGGCGGCCGGAGCGCCCCGGACGGGCGCCGTGGGCGACCGACTCTTCGCCGTCGCGCAGTGGTACCCGCAGGTGGCCGTGTACGACGACCTCCGGGGGTGGCACACCGACCCTTACCTCGGTACCGGCGAGTTCTACCTCGAATACGGCGAGTTCAACGTCTCACTGACGCTGCCGGAGGGGTGGCTCGTCGCGGCGACCGGAACGCTGACCAACCCCGAAGAAGTCCTCTCGCAGGACGTGCTCGACCGCCTGCGGCTGGTGGAGCAGGTGGACAGCGTTGTCCACGTCGTGACGGTAGACGACCTGACACAGGGGACGGTCACCGCGCAGGCACCGGGCGGGCAGATCACCTGGCACTTCCACGCCGATTCCGTCCGCGACTTCGCCTTCTCCGCGTCCAGCGGCTACGTCTGGGACGCGACGCGCGCGTACATCGCGTCCGGAGAGCGCCCGTTCGTGCACGCCTTCTACCGGCCGGAGGCGACGACCTGGCGGCAGGCCGCCGCGTTCCTGCGGCACGCGACGGAGTTCCACTCGAAGCGCTGGGCGCCGTACCCGTACCCGCAGATCACGACCGCGGAGGGTCCGGTCGAGGGGATGGAGTACCCGATGCTCATGTTCGTGTCGAACTTCGGGGACCCGCGTACGCTGTACGAGGTGATCAACCACGAGGCGGCACACCAGTGGTTCCCAATGCTCGTCGGCTCGAACGAGGCCGGCTTCGCCTGGATGGACGAGGGTATCGCCACCTACATCGAGCACCTCGCGACGATGGAGTACTTCCCGAGCTCGACGCCCTTCCAGATCGAAATGCCGTTCTACCGCAGTGTCGTCGCTGCCGGTAATGAGACGCCGCTCATGCGGCACGCGGACCTGCACGGGGATTACATGTCGTACGTCGTGGCGGCGTACATCAAGCCCGGCCTCCTCCTGCGCGCGCTGGAAGCGATGTTCGGGGCCGACGCCGTGCGCGATGCGCTCGCGGAATACGTGCGCCGCTGGTCGTATCGCCACCCGACTCCGCACGACTTCTTCCGGACCATGGACCAGGCGCTCGGCGAGTCGCTCGACTGGTTCTGGTACCCGTGGTGGTACGAGACCGGGGTGCTCGACCAGGCGGTTGCGAACGTGAGCATCGAAGATCGCGCGGAAGGCGAGCGGGTCACGATCACCATCGCCGACCTGGGCGACAATCCGATGCCGGTGCTCCTCGAGGTGAGCACAGCCGATGGCGCGACCCACCAGCTACGGATCCCGGTCGAGGTGTGGTTCGACGGCAGCCGGGAGACGACGCTGACCGCGGACGTCGCGACCGACGTGACCCGCGTCGCCATCGACCCGGAACACGGGTTCCCGGACATCGATCCGGCGAACAACGTCTGGAACCGGGGGACCGCCGACCGCTGATGGCTTCACCCGCTGGCCGCCCGGTGCAGGGCACTCCGCGCCAGCCGCGGCGCGCCAGCTTCGCGCGCGCGTGGGCGCTCGCGTTCGTGCTATCTTTCGCCATCGCTCTGCCCGGCTGCGCCATCCCGCGCTGGCCCGTCAATGGCCGCATGACCTCGCCGTTCGGGCTGCGGCTCTCCGGGATCTGGCCGCGGATGCACCACGGGGTGGACATCGCCGTCCCCGAGGGCACGCCCGTCCGCGCTATGGCTCCCGGCCTCGTCACCTGGGCCGACTGGTGGGGCTCGTACGGGATCACGGTCGTCATCGACCACGGCGGCGGGACCACCACGCTCTACGCACACCTTTCCAGCACGTCGGTCGAGCCCGGGATGCGCGTTGGCGGCCGGGACGTCATTGGCCTCTCCGGCAGCACCGGCAACGCCACGGGACCCCACCTGCATTTCGAGATCAGGCGGAGGGGATACCCTGAGGATCCTGTGTATCTGCTCGGGCGGATGCCGGAAGTACGGTGAGACGGCATAGGGCTAAGGCTAAGGCTAGGGCTGGGGCTAGGGCTAATGGGTTCGCGGTGGGTGGCTCTGATTCCGGGCTGAGGCGGGTCCGTAGCCCTGGCCGCGTTCCGTAGAGGTGCACCTGCGTGTGCGCCCGGGGTGGAGTCATCGGCGACGCCGCCAGGGGTGGGGACGCGGGTCCGCCCGTACGATAGTGGCGGAAATCGGCGCCAACCCTGATCCCACCGGCCATTAGCCCCAGCCCTAGCCTTAGC
>DATMSC010000531.1:0-3103 GCA_035565595.1 Longimicrobiales bacterium
AGCTCGCACGCCAGCTCCAGGTCCCTCTCATCGTAGACACGTCCGGATTCCGTCGACGCGAGGGTGATCGCGCCGAGCACGCGCCCACGCGCCGTCATGGGCACGATCATCGCCGAGCATGGCTCGCTCCCCTCGAATAGCCCGAGCTGCTCGGCGCCCGCGTCGAGGACCCTCGCCGTCGTGTGCGAGACACCGTTGTGCAGCTCTGGCTCACCCGTGCGGAGCACCCTCGCAGCGCCGCCGGTCGATTCGATATCCGGCGCCAGTAAGCTGTGCGCGTCCCCCGCCGGACTCCGGGATCCCCGACCCGGCCGGGTGACCCGGCGGATCATCTCGCCGTCGACAACATCCACGGCGCACCAGTCAGCGAGGGCGGGTACGGCAAGCGAAGCGATCCGCTGCAGCGTTTCCTCATAGGCCAGCGACGCGCCCAGCGTGCGGCTCGCGTCGCCAAGGAAGCGGAGAGCGTCGTCGCGCTTCTTCTGCTCCGTGACGTCCTCCGCCACGCCGACGACGCGGTCGATCGTGCCTGCAGAGCCCCGAACGGGTACGGCGTGGGTCCGGAGCCACCGGATCGTGCCGTCGGCCGCGATGATCCGGTACTCGACGTCGACGTCGCGACCTCGGCGCAGGTCCAGGAGCGCGGCGACGATCCGCTCCCTGTCCTGGCGGTGGATCGACCGGAAGAACGCCGCTCCGTCTTCGTAGAGCTCGGCTACCGACCGGCCGAAGATGTCCTCGTACGCGCCGTTCACGTAGAGGGCGCGGGACACGCCGGGATCGCTGATCCAGAAGACTTCACGAATCGTGTCGCCTGCAAGGCGGAAGCGGGCTTCCGTTTCGGCCAGGCGCGCACTCGCCTCCCGCGCGTGGCGCCACGCCTGCTCGATCCGGTCGTCGGCGTCGGCCAGTGCTTGCCGCAGTGAATGAGCGAGCGAGTCGCGTTCCGTGAGATCGAGGAGCGTGGCGCAGGAGAGGCCCCTGGTGCCGGGCACGGGCGCGATGCTGATGCGCAACGTGCACTGGTCCCCACCAGGGCGACGCATCACACGCTCCATAACCCCGGCGGTTGGCGGTGCGTCGAGTTTCGCCTCCGGATCGGGAAGGGCTCCTTCGCACGCGGCTGGACACGGCGAGATCAGCGAGCCGAACCGCAATCCGACGATGTCTTCCCGCGCCAGACCGAACGTGGCACTCGCGCCGGCGTTGGCGCAGAGGATCTTCCAATCCGCGTCGAGGAGAAGCATTGGATCCGGCGAGGCATCGACGAACGCAGAGAGCAGTTCGTCGAGATGGGGCACCCGGTCGGATGTGACCGCCGCTTTCCGTTCAGACTGATCCAATCGCCTCTCCCCGGGTGGTCGGGCGGCACGATGGAAACCACTCCCCCCGACGCGGTACTCCGCTGCTCCCAAATCGGGAAACGGCCTGCCGTGGCCTCGCAGTTGATGAATTCGGTGACAGGATTGGATCTGGCACGCGCCGCGACAGGTCTTGCCCCAACGAAAAAGCCGCCGTGCCCGCACTCGGTGCGGGACAGCCCGGCGGCAGGTTGTCTCGTCAACTGACTGACGTCACCATAGGCACTGTCGGTGACGACGGCAAGCCCCCCAGCCGTCGTCACCCCGGCACGACAGGGAAAGGCGCTGGCGCTACAGGCCGGAGAGCGCCTGGTCCAGGTCGGCGATCAGGTCGGCCGCGTCCTCGATTCCGACGGAGAGACGCAGCAATCCGTCGGTGACGCCCATGGCCTCGCGCCTGTCGCGCGGGATCGATGCGTGGGTCATCCGGGCCGGATGCCCGATCAGGCTCTCGACGCCGCCCAGACTCTCGGCAAGTGCAAAGAGCCGCGTCCGCTCCGCCACCCGGCTCGCCCGCTCCATGGAGCCGAGCTCGATCGCGACCATCCCGCTGAACCCGCGCATCTGTCGGCGCGCCAGCTCGTGTTGCGGGTGGCTCGGCAGCCCCGGATAGTGCACGGCCTCGACCCGCGGGTGCGCCGCAAGGTATTCGGCAACGGCCTGCCCGTTCCGGTTGTGGGCCTCCATCCGGAGGTGCAGCGTCTTGGTCCCGCGGAGCACCAGCCAGGCGTCCCACGGTCCCGGGATGGCGCCGGCGGCCTTCTGCATGAAGCGAAGCTCATCGGCCACGGCATCATCGTTCGTGACGACGATACCGCCGACGACGTCCGAGTGCCCGTTCAGATACTTCGTCGTCGAGTGGACGACGATGTCCGCGCCGAGCGTGAGCGGCTGCTGGTTGTATGGCGTCGCGAAGGTGTTGTCCACGGCGGTGAGGACGCCCCGTGCCCGGCAGGTGCGCGCGATCTCGGCAATGTCGGCGAGGCGCATCATCGGATTGGTTGGCGATTCCAGCAGGACGAGCCTCGTCTCAGGGCGCAGCGCCGTTTCCACGGCGCCCGGGTCCCGGGCGTCCACGGCAGTGAACGAGATGCCGAGCCGCGCGAGGACGTGGTTGAAGAGACGGTCGGTCCCGCCGTAAACGTTCTCTTCGTAGACGACGTGTTCGCCCGCGGACAGCCGCTTGACCAGCGCCTCAATGGCGGCGAGACCGCTGGAGAAGGCAATGCCGTGGCGCCCGCCCTCCAGCGCCGCGATATTGGCTTCCAGCGCTTCGCGGGTCGGGTTCTGGACGCGAGCATATTCGTAGCCGGCGCGCGGCTTGCCAACGGCGTCCTGCACGTAGGTCGACGTCTGGTACACCGGCGGCATGACCGCGCCCGTCGTGGGGTCTGGCCTCTGGCCGGCGTGGACCGCGAGTGTTCCGAATTCGTACCGCGACATGACACGCTTCCGGTTGCGGGTAGTGACGGCCCCGAAAGTTAGACGCCTCGCCAGTCCGGGGCCAGCCGTCGTTGAGAGCACGGGCACGGCCGTCATGGCCGCGGGCGAGCCGGACTGCGGAGCCGTTGAACGAGAATGGGAAACGAGGCAGCAGGGGACAACGGGTGCTCAACCATGAACTGATCACGGCGCCGGGCGGGACGCCCGATCGCTGGATGCTCGTATTGCACGGGATTTTCGGCTCCGGACGCAACTGGGCGACGGTGATCCGGCGGGTGGTGGCCGAGCGGCCTGAATGG
>DATMSC010000532.1:0-2275 GCA_035565595.1 Longimicrobiales bacterium
CCGTCAGCATCTCGTACGCGACCAGTCCGAGGCTGTAGAGGTCGCTCCGGCCGTCCAGCTCCCCGCCGTCGATCTGCTCCGGCGACATGTAGGCGGGCGTGCCGAGCGTCGACCCGACGATCGTGATCTCCTGGTCTCCCGCCTGGTTCCTCGCAATCCCGAAATCGGCGAGGAGCGCGATGTGCTGGTCGGGATCGAGATAGATGTTGTCCGGCTTGATGTCGCGGTGCACGATCCCGTGCCGGCGGTGCGCGTAGTCCAGCGCCTTCCCGACATCCCACAGCACGAGCCGCACGACATCGAACGGGGCCGGTCCGGCATTCCGCAACGCCGTCTTGAGGTTTGGACCTGGAACGTATTCGATGATGAGGGCAAGGCTGCCGTCAGAAAGACGGCGTGTGGCCAGGAGCTTGACGATGTTGGGGTGCCGCAGTGCGGCGATGAGGCGGGCTTCCCGCTCGAGCCGCGCCACCGCCTGGGGGTCGTTCGCATAGCCGGGACGAACGACCTTGATCGCTACATCACGGTTCAGCTCGCGGTCGCGCGCCAGATAGACGACCGCAGTACCACCGCGACCGAGCTCCCGTACGATCTCGTAATCCCGCTCCAGCTCCGGAAAACGGGGAATGGATTGCATCTCAGATCAGCAGCCACAGGACCAGAATGCAGATCACGAGCGCGATCAGCACCACAACCTCGATCGAGTCGGAAAGCCGAACGAGGAGTGACTTGTTCCTGCCCGACGTACGGCGACCCTTCTTCTTCGAACGACGACGACGCCGTGTACCCGTGCCGTTCGCCGATTCCTTGTCGCCGTTGCGGTTTTCGACCTCCGGCAGGTCCACCGGCGGCAGACCGGGCCCGTCGCGCAACCAGTCAGCAAGGAGCGCGAGATTGGCGTTGGCGTCGTTCCCCGCGGTCACGCCCTCGAACCGGGCAACGATGACGCTGATGTTGTCCGTGCTGCCGCCGTCGAGAGCCTCGCGTGCGAGCCGCCAGACGGCGGCCGCGAGGTCGCCTGCCCCGTAAACGTGGTCGCGGATGCGCTGATTGCTCACGACGCGGTACAGGCCATCGCTGCACAGTACAACTGTGTGAGGTACCGTGCAGTCGAATGGACCGAAAACATCCACCTCGACGGCCGGCGCCGTGCCGATGGCCCGGGTAACCGCGTTGCGCCACGGCGACGCGGCGATCTCAGCCTGATCGGCGCCAGCCCGTGTCGCTTCCGCAGCCACGGAGTGATCCGAAGTGACCTGCCGTATTCCCGCGGTATCGATCCGGTACGCCCGGCTGTCGCCGACGCTCGCGATCTCGTACCGGGTTCCCGTCTGGAGGAGCGCCACGAGCGTGGTGCCCATTCCCTGCCAGTCCTCCCGATCCAGCGCCGCGCTGTGCACCGCGGCGTTCGCAGCTTTTACCGCAGCGTCCAGTGTTGCGCCAGCCGCCAGTGCGTCGCTGAGCGCCTCGAGCGCCTTGCGGCTCGCTACCTCACCGGCCTGATGGCCACCCATGCCGTCGGCGAGTGCGAGCAGCTTGCGCCCGCCCGGCAGGTCCTGTACGGCGACTGCGTCCTGATTGATGGGTCGGCGTCCGGCGAGGGTGTGGAATGCAGTCTGGATGTGGAGATCCGGCATGAATCAGCGCTCCCTGAATACGAAAACCACTTCGCCCATCTCCACGTAGTCCCCTTCCCGGAGCGGTACCGTGTTGCCTCCGACCACAGGCGTTCCGTTGACAAGCACGGCGTTCGTGGCGGACAGGTTGCCAATACGCCATTCGCCGTACACGTACTCCATGAAGGCGTGCATGCGGCTCACCGTCGGTGCCCGGATCTGCACGTGCTCGAACGACGGGCCGGGGCTACGACCGAAGGTGAAACGCGTCAACCCCGGGCGGTGCACGAAGCGGATCTCACGACCCGGAAATCCGCTGATCGCTTCGAGGCGTCCTGGAAGGAGCTGAAGCGTGGCATCGGCGCCGTATGGATCGACAGCCGTCATCGGCGCGGGGTCATAGGCGTGCCGCGATGGGGCGATGCCGGCGCGTCGATCGAGGGGGGCGGGGAACGGCACACCGTTCCCGCGAACAGGAAGACCGCCGTTGTCGACATGTGAATGCCCGCCATTCGATGACGCGCGGCCGTTGGCCATGAAACCATCGACGCGGATCTCACCATCGTCGGCGGCAGCGTCGACGCCGAGGAGCTCGGACACTGTGCGGTCGAAATCTGCGACCCACTCCTCCGGCGTGACTTCTCGAAATTGCGGAACCG
>DATMSC010000533.1:0-4974 GCA_035565595.1 Longimicrobiales bacterium
CATCGCCGACATTCCACGGAGACGATTGGGTCCGCGTCGAAGTGATGGTGCTCGGTGATTCCATAATGAAACACATCGTCAATGGCGATACCGTCATGTCGTACACTCAGCCGCAGATCGGCGGCGGCAGTGTGTCGGGTCACGATCCGGCCGTGAAGGAAGACGGTAAGCTGCTCTCCATGGGGTTCATTGCGCTCCAGGCGGAGACTGCGCCGATCGACTTCCGACGGGTCGAGGTGCTCGAACTGGTCGGATGCACCGATCCGGCGGCGCGCAACTACAAGTCGTATTATCTCATGTCGGACAACGAGAGCTGCATCTACGCGAACTGAAAGCCCCCACCACTCCATGTTGAACAGGCGATCATGAAGCCCACTGCCCTGACTCGCCCGGTGCTCCTCGCCGCCGTCGCGGTGCTCGTCACCACATCGGCCGCGGCGGCGCAGTACTTTGCGACGCCGATTCCGCCGACGCAGAACCGGCCCGAGCCGATCCCAGCGGAAGGACCGGTGACGGTGAATCCATCGGTCGAAACCCGGATGCGGAACCAGGTCACGGTTCCGGAGGGATTCGAGCTAACGCTCTTCGCCGGTCCTCCTGTCGCAATGTATCCGATGTGCGTGGCCGACTCGCCGGATGGCGCGATCTACGTTTGCGTGGATCCGAACTCCTCGCTGTCGCGCATCCAGGGGATTGGACGGGTCATGCGGCTGGTCGACGAGGACGGCGACGGAACGGCCGACCGATACACCACCTTCGCCGAAATGGACAGCCCCCGGGGGATCGTGTCCGACGGCGAAACCGTGTACGTGATGCATCCACCGGAGCTCACGGCCTACCGCGATACGGATGGCGACGGCATTGCCGACTGGTCCCGCACGCTGATATCGGGGTTGGGCTTCGGCCTCGACTTCCGGGGGGCGGACCATACCACGAATCAGATAACACTCGGCATCGATGGCTGGATCTACGTCGCGGTCGGTGACTACGGTTTCCTCCGCGCCGTCGGCACGGACGGCACCGAGATCTCGCATCGTGGCGGTGCGATCGTTCGCGTCCGCCCGGACGGGACGAATCTGGAGATCTACGCCACGGGGATCCGCAACGTCTACGACCTGTCCATCAGCCCGTTCCTCGAGCTGTTCATGCGGGACAACACCAACGATGGCGATGGGTGGAACACTCGCCTCCACTACGTCCCTGCCGGCGCGTTCCTCGGGTATCCGACGCATTACCGCAATTTCGCCGACGAGCACTTTCCGTCGCTGTTCGACTACGGCGGCGGGTCCGGGGTGGGGTCGGTGTGGCTGCAGGATCCCGCTTGGCCGGCTGAGTACCGCAGCACGCTCATCACGGCGGACTGGACGACGAACCGGATCTATCGGCACCCGCTCTCGCCGGCCGGTTCTATTTTCGAGGTCGAGCAGCACGAATTCCTGAGCATGGTCCGGCCGACCGATGTGGTTGTGGATGGGCGGTCGCACATGTACGTGACCAGTATGTCCGGCGGGCAGTTCAACTATTCGTCCGACACGGTCGGGTACGTTTTCCGGGTGGCCCCGGTCGGCGTCAATACCACGCTGCCGAACGTCAATTCGCTGGCGGACGCGGCTCTCGTCGATCTCCTCGTCGGAGAGCGGCTCACGCACAGGCGGTACGCCCAGAGCGAAATCGTACGTCGGGGCGCCCGGCCGCAGATCGTTTCGGCGCTGGAAACGGCGATGCGCAACGGTTCGCTCGCCGCGGACGCACGGGTCGCCGCGATGTTCGCCTACAAGCAGGTGCTGGGGGCAAGTGCCAATACGTTGCTCCTCAGTCTGGTGAACGACAGCGACGCACGCATCCGCGCTCTCGCGCTCCGGGCACTCGCTGATCGGAGGGACCAGCTCGACGGCGTACCGACTTCCGTATTCGTGACAGCGCTCCAGGATCGGGATGACCAGGTGAAGATCCAGGCCATTAACGGCCTGGTCCGCCTGGGCGCCGTGGAGGCCGCAGATGCCCTGATGCCGCTGGCCGCCAGCCCGGACCAGGGGATGGCGCACCTGGCGGTCAATGCCGTCGTACAGCTCGGGGGCCGCGACGCCGCGTTCCGTGCGTTCGACAGCGGCTCGCCGGCGGTTAAGTCGGCCGCCATCCGCGCGCTCGGCATGATGCACGATGAGGCTACGGTGAGTGGCCTGATCACCCGGCTGTCGAGCGCCGACGCTGCCTCCCGCCAATTGATCCTCGCCGGCCTCGCGCGCCTGTACAATCGGGAAGGGACGTGGCGAGGCGACTGGTGGACCACCAGGCCATCGTTCATCGGCCCGTATTACGCTCCATCCGCATGGCAGGCGAGCCCCAGGATTCGCTCGGCGCTCCGGCAGGCGCTGCTGGACGCACAGGGTGAGGACCTCGCGTCCCTTGTCGATCTCCTGGTGCGCAACCGCGTGCTGCCGCAGGGGGCCGCGGAGCTCGTCACGGCGGCTATCGAGGCCGGCGGCGAGGTGCTGGCGGCCGTGGACGCGCTGCTCGGTCTCCATCAGATCGACGATCACGTGCTCGAGCGGCTCACCGCGGTCGACATCGATGGCGCGGGGCTCGGAGCGGAGCTGCTTGCCATGCTGACCGCGCAGCCGAGTCACACGCCTGCCGCCATCCCCATCCTCCGCGGTGCGGCGCTGGACGGGAGCCTCTCCGAGGAGCTGCGCGAGTCCATCCTGAATGCGATCGCCAACGTGCCGGGCGAAGCCGGTACGAGGGCCGCGGCGCCGATATTCGCGATCCTCAACCCGGCAGGCTACGCGCCCGGCGATTCGCCGATCGAGGACGCCTGGCGCCGGTGGGTCGGGAACAATCGGCGTAACCAGGAGATCCCGTTGTTCATCGAGTTGACGGAATCGACGAACGCGGAAGAACGCGTGCTAGCCTACGCGGTCCTGCTCCAGCGGATACGCGGCAACAACGTTCCGGCGGAGCGCCGGGCGCAGGTCGAACCCGTGATCGAGGCGGCGCTTGGCAACCAGGCCCGTGCACGGGAACTGGCGCGGGCGGTCACCATAATGGATCTCATGGAAGACTACGGCGATCGGCTGCGTGCTGCCGGCGCCCTCCAGGACTGACGCGGACCGGGGCCATCCGCGGCGCGCTGCAGCCGTATCGGCGCGGCGCGCCGCGGGAGGGACTGGTTCGGCAAGGACGACCGGCGGGCGCCGTTGGCCTGTCAGTGAGATCGTCCCGGAAGCTCGCGAGCTTCCGGTATCGCAACCCTGCTACCTCGGAGAACCGACGTGAACGTATCGGTGGGTCGCTGGCTGATCGGGTTGGCTGTCGCGGTGGCGCTGCTGGCGTCGTCAGAGACTGTAATGGCCCAGCAGGGCGGACAGCAGCAGGAGCAGGGTCCTCGTATCAGGGCACTCATGGTCGCTGGTGGGTGTTGCCATGACTACCCGGTTCAGGGCGCGATCCTGATGAAGGCGGTACAACGGACGCTCCCCGTGGACTGGACGTACGCGTATCTGGGTGGCACGAACGGGCAGCACATTCCGGCGTTCTACGAGAACCCGGACTGGTACGTGGGCTACGACATCGTCGTCCACAACGAGTGCTTCACGCCGCCGTACGCGTCATTGCCGGAGGGATACCTCGAGAACATTGCCGGGGCCACGAAGGCAGGAATACCGGCAATCGTGATCCACTGTGCCATGCACAGCTTCCGCGATTCGCCCACCGACGAGTGGCGCGACGTACAGGGGCTGCGTAGCGTGCGGCACGGCACGCCATTCAACATTCCGGTGCGAATCGCCCAGCCGGACCACCCGGTGATGCAGGGGATCCCGTCGGACTGGGTTACGCCTGTAGACGAGCTGTATGCCATTGACTGGGTGCGGGAAGGCACTGTGGTGCTCGCTACCGCCGTCGAGAGGGCCGACGGTTCAGAATACCCGCTGATCTGGGCTCACGAGAACCAGGGCGCGCGAGTATTCGGGACGACGCTGGGACATGGGATGGCGACCTGGGAGGACCCCGTTTTCCAGCAGTTGCTCGCCCAGGGTTTCCGCTGGGCGGTAGGTCGCTGAAGCGGGTTATCGTCCCTCCAGGGTCGACCGCGGCAGCGAAATTGCACGGCCGCCGTAATGGCCGGGGTGCGACGATCAACCGGGACAAGTCGAGGTGAACCATGGGACGAACGTCGACCGGGTGGCAGGCGCGCGTGCTACGCGGGTGGTGCGCCGCCCTCCTGACCATGGTGGTATCGGCGGCCTGTGCAGCGCAGGGCGTGCCTGGCCGGTCGATGACCAGTACCAGGTACATGCTCACGGCTGACGAGCTCACCCGGGCGAGTCACGCAAACGTATACGACGCGATCGACAACCTCCGTCCGAACTGGCTCCGCCCTTGTTGCGTCGACAGCTTCACGAATCCCTCACGGGTGCAGGCCTACGTCGACGATGTCCGGATATCCGGAGTCGAGGAGCTGAGGACGATCGCGGTTCAGGACGTGCAGTACGTACGGTGGTTCAACGGGGTGGAAGCCAGCTCCCGCTGGGGGCTGGACCACGGGGCCGGCGCGGTTTACGTGGCGCTTCGTTAGCTCGCCCTGACACCAGCGGGGCTGTGGCCGTCGCCGCGCCGGCTGAGGATTGCGAAATCTGCGAGGTCAGAAGCGGCAGACCCGCGGCGTGAGCACTGGGCGCCGGGGAGTGCAGGGGTCTCCGGGGCGGAGCTGAATCAGGGAAAGCAGGGGACAATGGAGAATCCCCCGGGGCCGTGAGGTCCCGGGGGATTCTTCACGTCGGACGGCGGGCAAGCTCACGAATGAGCTGGTGGACCCGCCTGTTGTCCGTTTGCCCGGCTCACCCGGCGCGCCGTATGGCGGCCGGGTGAGCACCTGGCCCGAGGGTGTCGTCAGTTCCCGCCGAGCCGCGCGAGCGCGGTGTCGGGGATCGCGGACGGACCCCTCGCGAGCAGGGCGAGGAGAGCATTCCGCTG